>JAANWY010000385.1 GCA_018263655.1 Anaerolineales bacterium
GACGACGTGTTCGAGGCCGGCCTGGGTGAACGCAAGGTGGTCTATAGCCCCTTCCCGCAAGCTGTGCCCAAGTATCCCGTGATCGACGCGGAGAACTGCGTCTACTTCCAGCGGGGCAAGTGCAAAGCGTGCGAGATCTTCTGCCCCACCGACGCAATTGACTTCGAGCAAGAGGACGAGATGCTCGAGCTTCAGGTGGGNAACGTCATCGTGGCCACCGGCTACGACCTGTTCGACGCAAGTCAGATCCCGCAGTACGGCTATGGCCGACTGGCTAACGTCTTCAACAGCTTGGAATTCGAGCGGATGGTCAACTCCGCCGGCCTCACCGATGGCAAGATCGTGCTGCGCGATATGGAGACCTCACCTGAGAGCGTGGCCATCATTCACTGCGTCGGGTCGCGTGATGAAAACTACCACGAGTACTGCTCCAATGTGTGCTGTATGTACTCGTTGAAGTTCGCGCACTTGGTCCACGAGCGGGTGCCTGACGCCGAGGTCTACAATTTCTACATCGACATGCGTACGCCCAGCAAGGGCTACGAAGAATTCTACCACCGGTTGATGGACGAAGGGACCCATTTCATCCGGGGCAAGGTAGGCGAAGTGACAGATGCTGCTCGCACCCCCGAGGAAGAGGGCAAACTCATTGTCCAGGCATATGATACACTGATCGGGGCGCAGCGCCGTATTCCGGTGGACATGGTCGTCCTGAGCCCGGCAATGGAGGCCCGCCACGACTCTCCGGAGGTGGCTAACCTCTTCAGCATGGGGTGTGACTTCGATGGCTTCTTCACTGAACGCCACCCGAAGTTGGCCCCAGTGTCTACAATGACCGAAGGTGTCTTTATCGCCGGCGCTTGCCAAGGCCCCAAAGATATCCCGGCCTCGGTGGCACAAGGAGCGGCGGCCGCCTCGCGGGTGGCCGCTCTTCCGATCTAGGGCACGGTGATGATGGAGCCGGTGCGCGCCAGTATCACAACCGAGCTGTGCTCCGGCTGCCGCATTTGCAACAACCTATGCCCTTACAACGCCATCGAGTTCCGTGCCGACGAAGAAGTCTCCGAGGTCATCACGGCTCTCTGTCAGGGCTGTGGCGCCTGTGTGGCAGCGTGTCCCAGCGCGGCCATCACTGGGGCCCACTTCACCACCGATCAAGTGATGTCCCAGATCGAAGGCATCTTGTGGGATGTGCTGGAAGCTGATGGACGGGAACCGGAGCCTGAACTGGTGCCTGCGTAAAACGCAAAGACGTGAAGCGCGAAGCGTGACAGAGGCCGAAGCCCTGTCTTATGCGCTACGTTTTACGCACTACGTTCTACACACTGGCTTATGGAGATAAAGGAAATGAGTGAACAATACGAACCTGTAATCGTTGGATTCCTGTGCAACTGGTGCTCGTATCGGGCGGCGGACTTGGCCGGCACGTCTCGCCTTCACTACGCACCCAACATGCGCCCCATTCGGGTGATGTGTACAGCACGGATAGAACCACAGTTTGTCCTCAAGGCGCTGCGAGACGGGGCTGATGGAGTGCTCATTGCCGGCTGTCACCCCGGAGAGTGTCACTATGTGGAGGGCAACATCAAGGCCCTGCGCCGACACATCCTGCTAAAGCAGATGCTGCGCCAGTTGGGCGTAGAGGAGGAGCGGGTGCAGATCGTCTGGGCTTCCGCTTCGGAGGGTAACTTGCTGGCACAGGCCGTGGATCGCATGACGGAAGAACTGCGGGACCTGGGCCCTCTGCGCTGGAAACAGACCGTTCTGAGCGGCAACGGACATGGCAAGCCTGCGTCCGTTGCGCCGACTGCGGTTGCCGAGGAGGTGTGATTATGGCCGAGAATGGAAGATCCAAGCTCAGGACAAGCCTAAGTTTGCAATGTACTGGGCCGCCTCTTGCGGCGGCTGCGAGATTTCTGTGCTAAACATTGGTGACAAGCTCCTGGATGTGGATGCTGCCTATGACGTCGCTTTCTGGCCTGTCGCTGCCGATTTCAAGTACGACGACGTGCGCGGGTATCCCGACGGATACATCGATGTGTGTCTCTACAACGGGGCAGTGCGCAACTCGGAAAATGAGGAAATGGCTCATCTCCTGCGCCAGAAATCGAAGGTGTTGGTTGCTTTCGGGTCCTGTGCGTACGAGGGCTGTATCCCCGCTCTCGCGAACTTGACCACGAAGGAAGCCATCTTCCGCTCTGTCTACCAGGACAATCCATCCATCGACAACCCGGACGGCGTGTTTCCGCAGCCGGTGAGTGAAGTGCCGGAAGGCGTGCTCCATATTCCCGAGTTCTATGAGACGGTGAAGTCGCTGGATCAGGTGGTGCCGGTGGACTATACAATTCCCGGCTGCCCGCCGGAGCCGGAGCAGATCTGGGCGGTGTTGGAAGCGGTCACGGCCGCGCTAACCGCAGGCGCCGAGCTGCCGCCGGCCGGCTCCATCGTGGGCGCCGGCACGGTCGCGGTGTGCGAGGAGTGTTCGCTGGAGAAGAACGAGAAGACCATCGAGCGCTTCTACCGGCCGTACGAGATTACGCCGGAGCCTGAACTGTGCCTGCTGGAGCAGGGTATCCTATGCATGGGGCCAGCTACGCGTGGTGGCTGCGGCGCCCTCTGCCCCCAGGTGGGCATGGGCTGCCGAGGTTGCTACGGTCCGCTGGACGACGTAGAAGATCAAGGCGCCAAGATGCTCTCGGCCATTGCCTCAGTCGTTGACGTGGGCGCTCCGGATGAAGAAGAGGCGGAGCTGGAGGAAAAGATTGCCGCAGCGATGGATACACTGGCGGATCCGGCCGGCACGTTCTACCGGTTCAGCATGTCCAAGTCGTTGCTCCAGCGTGCGAGACCCGATGGCGGGAGGCCCACCGGCGGGAGGCCCACCGGCGGGAGGCCCGCCGAATGAATTCGGTGTCTGTTAATGCGAAACGTGTTGGAACACGTTCGATTGTTTGTCTCTATGCAACACGTTTCAACGTGTTTCTGGTATCAGACCATGAATTCATTCATGGGACATAAGGAGAGATTGTATGAAACAGATCAGCATTGATCCGATCACCCGACTGGAAGGCCACGGCAAGATCGAGATCTTCCTCAATGACGAGGGTGATGTCGCCAACGCCTACTTCCAAATCCCCGAGCTGCGCGGGTTTGAGCAGTTCTGTGTGGGCCGGCCGGCTGAGGAGATGCCGCGCATCACCAATCGCATCTGCGGTGTCTGTCCCGAGGCGCACCATATGGCGGCTACGAAGGCGCTGGATGCCCTCTACGATGTCGAGCCGTCCTCGGCGGCCAAGAAATTGCGCGAGATGTTCTACATGGCATTCTACGTCACCGACCACACGACGCACTTCTACGCGCTGGGTGGCCCGGACTTCGTCGTCGGCCCCGAGGCGCCGGCAGCCGAGCGCAACATCCTGGGCGTGATCCACAAGGTCGGTGTCGACATCGGCAAAAAGGTCATCAACACCCGCATTCGCAACCACGACATCATCAAGATGGTGGGTGGGCGCGGCGTGCATCCGGTGGCCGGCATGCCTGGTGGCTGGAGCCGCGCCATCACCGAAGAGGAGCGCCAGGAGATCGAAGCGGCGGCGCAGGAGAACGTGGATTTCGCCCTTTTCAGCCTGCAGGTTTTCGAGGACATCGTTCTGGAAAACTCGGACTATGTGGACCTCATCCTCTCCGATGCCTACACGCACCAGGTCTACTACATGGGCACCGTCGACGAGAACAACCAGAGCAACTTCTACGACGGCATGATCCGCGTGGTAGGCCCCGGCGGCGAGGAGTTCGTCAAGTACCATCCCAAGGACTATCCTCAACACATCGCTGAGCACGTGGAGCCCTGGACTTACCTGAAGTTCCCGTATCTCAAAGACATCGGGTGGAAGGGCTTCGCCGATGGCAAGGACAGCGGCGTCTACTGTGCTACGCCTCTCTCCAGATTGAACGCCTCTGATGGGATGGCGACGCCGAAGGCGCAAGAAGCTTACGAGAAGATGTACGAGACGCTGGGCAGTGAGAAGGTCAACGGGCGCTATCAACCCGTTCACCACACACTGGCCGGCCACTGGGCGCGGTTGGTCGAACTCCTGTACGCAGCCGAGCGGATGCACGAACTGATCACAGATCCAGAGATCACTGATCCCAACGTGCGCGTCGAAGTGACGACGACGCCTGACGAGGGTGTGGGCTGTGTAGAAGCCCCACGCGGCACCTTGACCCACCACTACTGGACGGACGAGGATGGCATCCTGACGAAGGTCAACCTGATCGTCGGCACGACGAACAACTACGCCCCGATCTCGATGTCGGTCAAGAAGGCGGCCGAGGCGCTGATCCAAAAGGGAACGGTCATCACCGACGGGTTGCTGAACAAGGTCGAGATGGCCTTCCGCTCGTACGATCCCTGCTTCGGCTGCGCCACGCACTCCTTGCCGGGGCAGATGCCGCTCGAGGTGCGCATTCGGGATTCGGAGGGCGAGGAAGTCGAGCGGCTGAGTCAGTACGTCGAGTGAACAGTGACCAGTATACAGTAACCAGTGATCAGTAATCAGTAGTTTTCGGTGGTCACTGTTTACTGCTCACTGATTACCTTGACAATGTTAAATTACCTGGCGTGCTGGGCGAAGGTCTCCTGACCGAGCCCCGTTCGCCTCGGTCAGGAGACCTTCGGCGAGCAAAAGGCTGTTTCTGAACCGAATT
>JAANWY010000386.1 GCA_018263655.1 Anaerolineales bacterium
CGCCTGAGTAGACCGAGGCGAAGCCGAGGTCGTATCGAAGCGACGTCCTGAGTTCATCGAAGGGGGTGCGGCTTGTGCGAAGAACCGTCGCAAACCCGCACCCTTCGATACGGTCTCTACTTCGTTTCGACCTACTCAGGATGCTAGTCCTGATACCTCCTGAACGGTTACCTTAATTTAGCTGGGCAAGTCCACCCGGCTACTCTTGTGAAGGGTTGCAGGCCGGATTCAAAGCAAAAAGGCCTTCGATTATGGGAAACTGCTCTGCTGCCAAGGAGCTTGATAACCTTCGCAAGGGTCAAGATGAGAATTGCTAAGTCGCAACTGAACTTGACAAAACGATAAAATTATACTATAATTTCGCTCGCCAAGGGGAAGGGGTTACGCAAGACACCGAGACAAACCATACAAACATACACTGCTCGAAGGAGATAAATCACTGAAAAGGCCGTTAGTCCATAATGACAACAACGCCATACCTGTCTTTTCAGCCTTTCCCGCCGATGGATTCGTCGGCGGTTTGTTTTGCCTCAATGTGACACTATCCAGGATCCATATACAGTCCTCAATCTGAGACCCTGGGCGGTCACAGAATGACGTCCGCTTAGGTACAAGCCCCGCACGCTATGCGGGGCTTACCTGCGTAGGCAGCCAATCACCTTGAGAGGCTTTGTCACGTCACTAAGTGTGAGTGTCTTGAATAACTAGTCAATGTCATTAAGTTAAGGAGCGTGAAGGTGACGGGCACTTGCGAGACCAGGTACAATTGTGATGATCTGCGGATAACACAGGTGCCCGTCACCCGTAATTCGATGTGAATTCGACGTGAAAGTGCCGGTCACCTGTCTTATCTTAACGACGTTGAATAACTAGTGGGGAACGAGTAGTCGAGTTCAACAATAGATGGTACGAAGTACTTGATCATGATCATGAACAAAATTCAGACAGTAGACGAAATTGAAGAACTACTGCACCGTGGGCACGACAAGGGCTACGTGACCGTGGACGAGATCCTCGAAACCGCGTCGGAGATCGACGAGGATACGCAGAATTTGAGCGATCTCTTCGACATCCTGGCGGAAGAAGATATCGAGGTTTACGGCAACGGCCACGAGATCACGTCGTCCCGCGACCTGGCGGTGCAGAAGGAAGAACAGGGTGCCCTAGAATTTGTCGATTCCGACGACACGGTCAGCCTCTATTTCCGCGATGTACGCCCGATCCCGCTGCTGTCTCGCAAGGAAGAAGTAGATCTCGCCAAGCGCATCGAGCGGGGTGAAGAGGCGAAGCAAGAGCTGGAGAAGGCCGGCAACCATCTCGACTTCACCGCACGCGCGAAGCTGGAAGCCGAGGGCCAACAAGGTGAGGGCGCCTTCCAGGAACTCGTGCAGTCGAACTTCCGCCTCGTCATCAGCATTGCAAAGAAGTACATGGGGCACGGCGTCCCAATGCTGGACCTCATCCAGGAGGGAAACCTGGGCCTGATTCGCGCTGCGGAGAAGTTTGAGTACCGCAAGGGCTACAAATTCAGCACCTATGCGACGTGGTGGATCCGGCAAGCCGTTACGCGAGCCCTGGCCGACCAGGGACGCACGATCCGCATACCGGTTCACATGAAAGACCGCATCCAGCGCCTCAATCGGCTCTCGCATCAACTGGAGCTGGAGCTGGGGCGCCGGCCCACCCCCGAGGAGATTGCCGAGGAGGTGGACCTCAGTCTCAGCCAGGTCAAGCTGGCCCTGGATGCCGCCAGGCGACCGCTCTCACTCGAGAAGCCAGTCGGCGACGAAGAGGACAGCGAACTCGGCGACTTCATCGAGGGTGAAGATCTGCCCGATCCGTCGGAGGAGGTCGACCTGACGCTCCTATCCGAGGAGATTGAAGACCTCCTGTCGACGCTGACGCCGCGCGAGGCTCGCATCCTGACCATGCGTTACGGGCTGAGCGGCGGTCGCGAGTACACGCTCAAAGAGGTCGGCAAGAAGTTCGGTCTGACCCGTGAGCGCATCCGGCAGATCGAACAGGAAGCGCTGCGCAAGCTCCGGCACCCCCGGCGCAGCCGGCGCCTCCGCGCATACCTGAACTAGCAGCGAACGCTGACCGCAACGTCATAGAGGCCCAGGCCATGGGCGACATGGCCTGGGCCTTTTTGCTTTTCCACGTGATCCCTCAGGCACTGTGCGTGCCTACCCGCTGTGGCCGGTCTCCCGACCGGCCACAGCGATATCGAGGCCACAGCGATATCGAGGCCACAGCGATATCGAGGCCACAGTGGTGTCGAGGCCACAGTGGTGTCGAGGCCACAGTGGTGTCGAGGAACGAGAGCGTCCGGACGCCGCAACTTGTTGCGGGCTGAGAGCATCGGCCATCGGCTTCACAAACTTGGGATGCACACCGGGCCAAGCCGATTTTTGACCACCTCAGCCACCCATGCTATACTCTTTAAGCAACTGCTCAGCTACCGCCCTCGCAGTTGAAAAGTGCGGAAAAGATGGGGGTGTGGTGGACGGCCGTTCACCACACCCCCATCTTTTCCAGTCCATTCTTGTGTAGAGATGTGGGAGTTCCCATTCCGATGAAGTATCACATCTGGACCATCGGTTGTCAGATGAACGTGGCCGACTCGCAGCGGATGGGGTCGGAGCTCGAGAGGCTTGGCTACGAGTGGAGCGCGCGCGCGGAAGACGCCGACGTCGTCGTGCTCAACACGTGCGTGGTCCGACAACAAGCTGAGGACAAGATCTACGGCCGGCTGGGTTCGCTGAAACCTCTCAAAGATCGCGCGGATCCGCCCGTCATCGGCCTCATGGGCTGTTTTGTCGGTGTGAAAAATCCGGCGCCGCTGCGCAAGCGCTTCCCCTACGTAGATGTGTTCATCCCACCGTCGGAGCCGAAGCCGTTGCTTGATTTCTTGAAGGCCGAAAAGTTCGATGAGATTGCTCGCCAGGACGAAGTGCACCACGTCCGCCGGCGACACAATCTACAGGACGGTGATCTGCTGCTGCCGGCCCACGAGCGCGGTAATCTCGTCTCGGCCCACGTGCCCATCATCTACGGTTGCAACCACGTCTGCGCGTTCTGCATCATCCCCCACCGGCGCGGCACCGAGCGCAGCCGCTCAGTCGGTGAGATTGCGCGAGAGGTGCGGTCGCTGGTAGCCCAGGGCGTGAGGGAAGTTACACTGCTGGGTCAGATCGTCGACCGCTACGGCTTCGACGTCCCCGATGGACCCGACCTGGCAGACCTGCTGCACGTCATCCACGAGATCGACGGGTTGGAGCGCATCCGCTTTCTGACCTCGCACCCGAACTATATGCACGACGGGCTCTTGGACACCGTGGCCGAGCTGCCGAAGGTCATGGAACACATCGAGGTGCCGATCCAAGCCGGCGACAACGAGGTTCTGGAACGCATGCGGCGGGGCTATACCCGCGAGGATTACTACGCCCTTGTCCACAAAATACGCGACAAGGTCCCCGGCGTCGCCATTCACACTGACATCATCGTCGGCTTCCCGGGCGAGACCGAGGAACAGTTTCAGAAGACCTACGACGCCCTGTCCGACCTGAAGCTGGACAAGGCCCACGTGGCGTGCTACTCGCCGCGACCGAACACCGTCTCGGCTTCCGCCATGGAGGACGATGTGCCGGCCGCAGAGAAAGAACGCCGGCGCAGAGCCCTGGACGACCTACAGGAGCAAATCGTCGGCGAGATCAACAGCCGGCTGCTGGACCAGACCGTCGAGATTCTGGTGGAGGATCAGCACAAGGGCAAGTGGCGCGGCCGCACGCACACTAACAAGCTCGTCTTCTTCAAGGATGACGGCGATTGGCAGGGCAAGCTCGTAGACGTACGCATCACCTGGGCCGGCCCCTGGTCCATGCAGGCCAAGCTGGTCAAACACGAACGCTCGGAGTCAGAGGCGCATCAATCCGAGGTCGCTCCCCTAGCTACTTTCTGATGGGCGAAGGGGGTATGAGGGATGGTTCCTTACGGTGTGATATACCGGAGATATTTGTGGATCGCCTGCTTCTGCAATTTTCACTCAGCATGCCGAATCGCCCCTCAAATGTGGGCAAAACTCTGCTTTTCGACGGCAAAATGCCGTAGCTGGGCGTGAATTCGGCGTTGTGCACACCCGCAAATATCTCGGAGTGCCCACAAATAACTCTCCCACTATCACAGACTAGGGAACCATCCCCAATCATCCGTTACTACGTTCAGGACATGAGCTTCTCCGAGATCTCTCAAGCGCTGGACGACCACGGCCTTCAGAGCAAGGAAACTTCACCCCCGCTCCCCCGCTCCTTGTCACCCCCGCT
>JAANWY010000387.1 GCA_018263655.1 Anaerolineales bacterium
CAGGAAGAGTAAGACAAAAAGAGCGATGCTGAATCCCATTACCCGTTTTCGTTTCATTTTCCCCTCCTTTCTTGTATGTTCTCAAGCGAACGGGTTGCAGTGTGACGTACCGATGTAATTATGGGAACTGCAAGTAAATAACTGTCCCAAAAAGCTGCCAACATCCTGGGAAATCCGCGAATTCTGGGATGATTATTTTCCTGCAGATTCCTATCACCTCCTCTCTGTTGCGACACAGGTGCAGGTTTCAAGATTGTGTGTAACTACCTTGACAATGTCACATTACCGCACCACGGCGGTGTTAGTGTAGAACATTTGTCTAATGTGACATTGTCAAGCTGCTTAGGGGTGCTCCTATATTATAGCATAAAATCCGCTAGAACTCGACTCGCGTTCCAGCAGTTCAGCAGTTCTAATTATGACACGAAATTGGATGCTGACTGCTATAATTAGAATTGCTGGCAGCAACTCAGCAGTTTTGATCTTGAATGGCCAATCCACCTGGAGCGGCACCAGGTCATCTGAGATTGACCCGCCGGCCTCCCTGTGGTACGATGTTGGCGGACGACGTCGACGCATGTAGCACCATACCATGCTCATTCACTATGACATAACGTCCGTTTCGTGAAATCGTAGCGGGTAGTTTAGCGTTTGTGGGGGAATTCGTCAAACTGAGATCAGAAAGGACGTTCAGGTACAGCCAGACACGATGACCCAGCCCCTCCGACCGCCGGCTGACGTGCCAGAAATCCAGCGGGGTGATTGGTTTGCGCTGCCCGCTGACGATCCGCTGATTGGGTACGTCACAGCGAACTTCTGGGACAGCCCCTCGCTGCCTGGTTCCTGGCAAGCGGCCCGGCTTTCGCACGCTGCTTACGTTTACCGCGAATCGTCGACCAAGTGGGCCATCGTCGCGAAATTCTACGCAGCCAAGACAAGCTCGTCGGCGCAGAAGCATGCCGGCCGGGAGCTCGCGGTCACTCGGCAGGCCCAGGCCGCCGGCCTCGACGAGGGCGACGTTCGCGCTATCCGACCGCTGGGACTTTGGCGCGGTGTGTTGTTCTTAGAGTATGTAGATGGCTTGACCTTAGAGGACATCATCGCCGTGCGGCGTAGCCGCCCCGGAACGCTCAATCCATGCTTGGAGCAAGCGGCGCAGGTCTTGGCGACACTGCACACTCGCGGCGCCCAGCCCGAGGTGTGCGGCAACTTCGCGCCGGCCATGGCGTATACTCATGGAGTCGTCGACGATTTGGCGAGCCACGGTGTATTGCAGAGTGATCCAGTCCTGCGCGATGGCGTCGACTGCTTAATCGACCGTTGGGTGGAAGAGCCGGCGATGCAGGATTTCACGCCCGTTTTCAACCACGGCGATGCCACAACCAGCAACTTCATCTACCCATGGGATGGCGGCGTGGTAGCCATCGACTGGGAGCGCTTCAAGGTTGCGGACCCGGCCGCCGATCTGGGCCGGCTGATGGCCGAGGTGTCACACAGCATCAAGCAGCACGGCGGGAGCGTGGCGGAGGCGGAGCCGTTTGTTCAGCGGTTGGTGGAGGCGTACTGCGGGTCAGTGCCGGCCGGCTGGAATGTCGGCGCTCTGATCCAGCGCGCACGCTTCTACCGCGCCCAGAGCACACTCCGCATCGCACGCAACGGCTGGGTCTCGCGACTGGATCGGACGGCGCTGGTGGCGCAGGCGGCGGTTTTGCTGAGTGGAGGAGCAGGGGGGCCAGAGGAGCGGAGGAGCTCATGACTTTCGATGGGGCCAGGCTTCCCTCGTGAGGTCTGTCATAGACCTCGATACACACCTTTCCTGTGTCCGACGCGCCAGATCGTTACCACTTGGTTATCATCGTCGATCTCGTAGATCACGCGATAGTCGCCGACTGTGATGCGGTAATCGTCACGGCCTTGTAGCTTCTTGCATCTTGGTGGGCGTGGATTGTCGGCCAGTTCGTAGATGGCCTCACGAATGCGCTGTTGGATCTGGGCCGGCAGCTTCTGGAGCTCCTTGGACGCACGCCGAGTAGCTCTAAGCTGGTACACCATCCAGCTCTGCTTCGACCTCCGACCACTCGATCACTTCATCCTCGCCGATGGCGACACGGTACCGGGCCTCCATTGCGTCAAACGAGTCCTGCCAGACCTCAAGTTCCTCAATTACCCTATTCCAATGTTCTGGGTCGACCAGAACGGCTGCCGCCTCGCCGTGTTGGGTAAGGACGATTGGCCCCTCAGATAGTTGGTCAAGGACTTCGCTTGGCGTTTGGCGTAGTCTAGAGATTGGGACAAGTGTGGGGAGAACATTCATCAGTACATACCTCCCGAAATCCACAAGTTTCGCATGCGAATCCTTAGGTAGCAATTTTCCGTTAACATTGTACTCGTGATGGAGACGGTGGTCAAATTCGTGGTTCACTCACACCCTCCACGCCATCATCGAAGCGAATCCAGATGTGATACTCTGGCAACGGTCGAACGTCCGTAATTCGGTGGAACTCAGAAATCCTAGGCACTCTTGGTCTCCCATTCGAGCTTAATCGCGCCGGCTGTTGCATCCCGAACCGCGTTCGCGAACGGCGTCAGGCGATCCAATGGAATCGCCACCCTAAGATCCACGGCCTCGCCGAAGTTCTCCTCGATCACGTCACCGCCGTGGGCGTCGATGATGCCGCGCAGCGGGCCGTAGTGACTGTAGTGCACGTCCTCCAGGTCGATGCACCTCATCCGCACCTTCTCGACCACGTCTAGTATCTTGATAGCCTCGCCGGCCACCCCGCCATAAGCTCGCACCAACCCCCCTGTCCCCAGCTTCGTGCCGCCGTAATAGCGCGTCACCACCACGACCAGATCGCCCAGGTCGCTGCCATTGATACGGGCCAGAATCGGCTGGCCGGCGGTGCCGCTGGGCTCGCCATCGTCGCTCATCCCGCGCGCCGCGCTGTCGCCAATACCGACGGCAAAGGCCCACGCGTTGTGCGTGGCATCGCTGTAGCGTTCACGCAGCTTGGCGACAAAGGCTTGGGCTTCCTCTACAGTGGAGGCTGGCCCCGCTGTCCCGATAAAGTGCGAACGCTTGATGACTTCTTCGACTTGCACCGTGCCGGCCGGCGCCGGATAACGAATGGGGTGTTGGCTCATGGTGGTGATTATAGTCGAATCACCGCCATGCGACTAGCGAAGCCCTGAAACGCAAAACGTGAAGAATCATTCCCCCCGTTCGCACGTGTTGTGAACCAGATTTTGACCCCTTTTTGACTCTGTTGCATTAAACTTCTAATTGCATTACACTTTTAGTGAAGTAAGCGCACTGGGGAGAAACCTTACGCTGCGTGTGGTTGTGCGTGCCGTGAGGCTGCCCGGTGCTGTCATAGCAGGAGAAGTTGAGCGAACGTAGCTGCTGCTCGGAATCGACAAAGGGGTTGGGAGCAGTAGGCGGAATAGTGTTTTTGCAGTGAAGGGTATACGAGTAGGAGATAGTGATATGTCACGAGAAATGATTACGATCGATGGCAACGAGGCTGCGGCCTACGTTGCTCATAAGATAAACGAGGTGGTCGCCATCTATCCGATCACCCCTTCCTCGCCCATGGGCGAGCACGCGGATGCCTGGTCGGTCCAGGGCAAGACCAACATCTGGGGTACTGTCCCGGACGTGATCGAGATGCAGTCTGAAGGCGGCGCATCTGGCGCCGTCCACGGGGCGTTGCAAACAGGCGCTCTGACGACGACCTTCACGGCCAGTCAGGGCCTCTTCCTGATGATTCCCAACATGTACAAGATCGCCGGCGAGCTCACCAGCAGTGTCTTCCACATCGCGGCTCGCTCAATAGCGGCCCAGGCGCTCTCCATCTTCTGCGATCACAGTGATGTGATGGGGACGCGGGGCGCTGGCTGGGGAATGCTTTTCTCCAACTCAGTGCAAGAAGTGATGGACCTTGCCTTGATTGCACAGGCCAGCACGCTGGAAGCTCGCGTGCCCTTCCTCCACGTCTTCGATGGGTTCCGCACTTCCCATGAGGTGATGAAGATCGAGCGGTTGTCGGATGACGATATGCGGGCCATGATCAACGACGAGCTTGTTCGCGCTCATCGTCAGCGTGCTCTCTCGCCTGATCGGCCGTTCATTCGAGGCACTGCACAGAACCCCGACGTATTCTTCCAGGCCCGTGAGACGGTGAACGCGTACTACGAGGCTGCGCCCGAGATCGTCCAGCAAGCGATGGACAAGTTCGCCGGCATCGTTGGTCGCCAGTACCACCTGTTTGACTACGTCGGCGCACCGGACGCCGAACGGGTGATGGTCCTCATGAGTTCTGGCGCCGAGACGGCTGAAGAGACAGTCAACGCACTGGTGGATCAGGGTGAAAAGGTTGGTGTGGTGAAAGTTCGCCTCTTCCGCCCCTTCTCGGCGGAGCACTTCCTGGGCGCGCTGCCGTCCACGACCAAGGTGATCGCCGGGCTGGACCGCACCAAGGAGCCGGGCAGCGCCGGCGAACCCCTCTACCAGGACATCGTGACGGTGCTGAACGAAGGTGCTGTCGACGATGCGCTCTCCTTCGAGCGTATGCCACGCGTTATCGGCGGGCGGTATGGCCTCTCGTCCAAGGAATTCACGCCGGCCATGGTCAAGGCCGTGTTCGACGAGATGGAGAAGGAAAAACCCAAGAACCATTTCACCGTTGGCATCGAAGACGACGTCACGCACACCAGCCTGGACTATGACCCTGACTTCAGTGTTGAGTCCGAGGATGTGGTGCGGGCTGTATTCTGGGGCTTGGGCGCTGACGGTACGGTGAGCGCCAACAAGAACTCCATCAAGATCATCGGCGAAGAGACAGATGACTTCGCTCAGGGTTCCTTCGTCTACGATTCGAAGAAATCGGGCGCGCGCACGATATCACACTTGCGCTTCGGTCCGCAGCCCATCCACAGCACCTATCAGATTCAAAAGGCCAACTTCGTGGCCGTGCACCAGTGGGGCTTCATCGAGCGCTACAATATGTACAACTGCCTGGACGCGGCCGAAGAGGGCGCGACTTTCCTGCTCAACTCACCNNACGGCCCGGACGAAGTGTGGGATCACCTACCGCCTCAAGTCCAGAAGGACATCATCGACAAGAAGCTGAAGTTCTATGTGATCGACGCCTACTCTGTGGCTGACGAAGTCGGCCTGGGCGTGCGGATCAACACGACATTGCAGACGTGCTTCTTCGCGATCAGTGGTGTCTTGCCGCCAGACGAAGCCATTGCCGAGATCAAGGACGCCATCGAGAAGACCTACGGCAAGCGTGGTGAGGCGGTGGTCGAGAAGAACTTCGCTGCCGTCGATGCGGCGGTGGACAACCTCCACGAGGTCGAGGTACCTGACGCGCTTACCAGTGACATCGACCTGCCGCCCGTCGTGCCGGAAGAGGCGCCTGATTTCGTGAAGAATGTGACGGCAGAGATGATGGCCGGCCGCGGCGATCAGTTGCCGGTCAGCATGCTTCCGGAAGATGGCACCTACCCGAGCGGCACCACGCAGTGGGAGAAGCGCAATGTGTCGATGGAAGTGCCGGTCTGGGAGCCGGACCTCTGCATCCAGTGCGGTAAGTGTGTTATGGTCTGCCCCCATGCCGTTATCCGCGCCAAGCTGGCCGATGAAGCAGATTTGGCCGACGCCCCGGAGGCGTTCAAGTACATGGATGGTCGCTTCCGTGGCATGGACGATATGAAATACGCCCTTCAGGTGTCCGTGGAAGATTGCACGGGTTGTGAGCTGTGTGTAGAAGTCTGCCCGGCCAAGGACAAGAGCCAAGTTGGGCGCAAGTCCCTCAACATGGCCCCGCAGCTGCCGCTCCGCGAGCAAGAACGGGAGAACTGGGAGTTCTTCCTGTCACTGCCCGAGGTGCCGCGCCACGCTGGACTGGCGTTCAATACTGTCCGCGATGTGCAGTTCCTGGAGCCGCTCTTCGAGTTCTCTGGGGCGTGTGCCGGCTGTGGTGAGACGCCCTACGTGAAGTTGCTCACCCAGCTCTTCGGCGACCGGGCCATTGTTGCTAACGCTACCGGCTGCTCCAGCATCTATGGCGGCAACTTGCCTACCACGCCTTGGACCTTTAACGCAGAAGGGCGAGGGCCGGCGTGGAGCAACTCCCTCTTCGAGGATAATGCCGAATTCGGCTTTGGCTTCCGCCTGACGTTGGACAAGCAGACTCAGTACGCGCGCGAACTGGTCAACCGGCTGCGATATCTCATCAGCGATGATCTGGCCGATGCACTGTTACAGGCCGATCAGTCCGATGAGGCCGGCATCGATGCGCAACGCGAACGTGTGGCCCAACTGAAGACGAAGCTGGAAGGCGTCGACGATCCAGCGGCACAGGATCTCTTGAGTCTGGTAGATGCGCTTGTCAAGAAGTCCGTCTGGGTTCTGGGTGGTGACGGCTGGGCCTACGACATTGGCTATGGTGGTCTGGATCACGTGCTGGCCAGCGGCCGCAACGTCAACGTACTGGTGCTGGACACGGAAGTCTACTCCAACACCGGTGGTCAGGCCTCCAAGGCGACACCCCTGGCCGCTGCGGCTAAGTTCGCCATGGGCGGCAAGCCGACCCCCAAGAAGGATCTGGGCATGATGGCTATGACCTACGGCAATGTCTACGTGGCGCAGGTTGCAATGGGGGCCAATGACGCGCAGACCGTCCGAGCCTTCCGGGAAGCCGAATCCTACGACGGCCCGTCGCTCATCATCGCTTATAGCCCCTGCATTGCTCACGGCATCGATATGACCAAGGGCCTGGATCAGCAGCAACTGGCGATGGACTCTGGCCACTGGCCGATCTATCGCTATGATCCGCGGCTGGAAGCGGAGAACAAGAATCCGCTTCAGCTCGACTTCCGAGGACCAAAGATTCCCCTGGAAGAGTATGTTTACAACGAGACGCGCTACAGCATGCTGAAGCGAAGCGATCCTGAGGCCGCTGCCGCGTTGCTGGCCGATGCTCAGGAAGCCGTAAACAAGCACTGGCGTCGGTATCAGCAAATGGCGGAGATGGACTTCAGTGAGAACGGCTCTGAGTAGACCTGACGGATCAAGTGTCTGGGCGAAACACGTGAAACGTAAGACGTGAGAAGTAAAACGTGATGCGTGATCCGTGATCCGTGATCCGTGAGGTTGGTGGCGCTAGTCTTTGCTGACCGTAAGCGTTCAGCGACCCTTGCGAAGGTTGAGAATAGCCTTGGCAAGAGGCCGATTTTCGACTGGTGAAGGGTCTTTCAACCCGAATGCCATTGGCAAACCTTCGCAAGGGTCCTCACTGCCTGAACGCTTACGGTCAGCAAACTCCCCAAGGAGAAACGGGAACTAATATTTTGACAGGCTATAAACCGATTATGCTTAATTGTCGGTTAGCATCCTGAGTAGGTCGAAACGAAGTGGAGATCGTATCGAAGGGTGCGGCTCAAGCAACGCCTCGAGGCAAACCCGCACCCTTCG
>JAANWY010000388.1 GCA_018263655.1 Anaerolineales bacterium
GGTGTTGCTCGTAGTTGCCGGCTATGCCTTCGGCCAGTAACAGTCTTTGGGCGTAACTACTCATCCTGCCGGCCCGTCGACGAATGAATTCGCCGCCTGATACTTCGAAGTGCGTTTCAACGCACTATTCAGCACAAACTAACCCGTTTCAACGGGTTTCGTAGTAACAGACGGGCAATTCATTGCTCGTTGCTTGATGTCTTGTCAGTCGCCAGTGTCCAAGATAGCCAACTGCGCTTGAACTAGATTCATCAACTCCCTCACGGTCTCGCGATCGAAGGCGAACGTGGCGCCGGCTGTCTCGAACAACTCTGGCAGCGGCCGCGTATCCCCCAGAGCGAGGGCGGCGCGATAGTCAGCCACGGCCTGGGCCTGATCCTCTAGCGCATTGCGCCACACTTGCAGGGCGCCAAGTTGTGCGAGTCCGTACTCGACGTAGTAGAAGGGTGTCGAGAAGATGTGTGTCTTCCGGTGCCAACCGGTCTCTTTCTGTGCCTCCAAGCCGCTGTAGTCGATGCCGGCCATGAAACGGTCCCACAGCTCACTCCACTTCGCATTCAAGTCTGCCGGCGTGACATCCGCCGGTGCGTCGACGTACACCCAATGTTGGAAGCCGTCCACCATGGCCATATAGGGTAGGAACTCGACAATACCGCGCAACTGTTCGGCGTAGGCCCGCCGGGCGTCGTCCTCGTCATAGAAGCCACCCTTGTTTTTCTCCAGGTAGGGGGCGCTGAGGAGCTCCATCGCCATGGAGGCGACCTCACAGAACTCCATCGGACCATCGTGATTCCAGATGAGCGGATGGCGCAGCGATTCTGTGAAGTGGAAAGCGTGGCCGGCTTCGTGGAGCAGGGTGTTGACATCGCGGTGCGTGCCGACAGCATTCATGAAGATGTAGGCCTTCCCGCTGATGGGGAAGGATCGGCAATATCCGCCCTGTCGCTTGTTCGGCCGGGAGGCGAGATCGAGGAATCCATCGCGCATGGCGGCGAAGTGCTGAGCCAGTGCTGGGTCTACTTGTTGCAGAATGCGGTAGCCGCCCTCCTCCAACTTGGCCGCATCTTCGAAGGGGCTGAGCGGTTCGCCGTACAGGTCGACCTCGGTGTCCCAGGGACGCAAAGTTTCAAGAGCCAGCTTTTCAGTGCGTTCTGTATGGAGCCGCGTGGCCAGGGGGACGACTTCGTGCTCAATAGCGTGGTGGAAGGTGAAGCAGTCGTCGGGTGTGTAGTCGAAGCGGGCGAGGTCTTTCCACTTATAAGCTCGGTAGTCGTTGAAGCCGGCATTCTGTGCGACTTGCTGGCGTAACGGTAGCATTTTCAGGTACAGTTTGTTTATGCGCTCGCGGTCAGCAGCGTAGCGCTCCATAATCAGTCGCCATGCCTTCTCTCGCGTCGCGCGGTCCTGCTCGCGCAGGTGGAGTTGAGCTTGGGGCAGCGTCTCCTCTTTCCCCTCCCACTCGATCGTCATGCCACCGACGAGCTTCTCGTATTCGTTTTCAAGTTTCATGAGCCGGCTTTGAAGCGGCACGTTATCTTCGCGGAAGATGCTCGCTTCGGTGCGAAACCGGTTCATCATCATGGCTGTATCAGCCGAGGGCGTGTAGTCCTCAATGGCGAGTAGCTTGTTCTTAAGCGCCTGTTCCGCAACCTTGGCCTGCGGGATGATGTCGTCCACGAGTGTCAGGAAGCGTTGCTCGGCTTCCTCGTCCGCTGTGTTTTCCGACACGTCGCGGTAGATCTGGGCGGCCGATTCCTGGAGCACAGCGGTCAAGTCACTCCACTGTTGCAGCCACGCTTCGACGTTGTGGCCGTGTAGATCAGTAGCCAGCAGTGCGTCCACGTGAGGCTGAATGGTGTCCCAATCGAGTGGGTTGATGTCGGAGTAATTCATCGTTGAAATCCCCCTTCTTCCTCCTCGGTGGTGGTTCGGTTGTCAAGCGTTTGGGGATTGTATCCGATACTACGTAAAATGGCAAATTGACA
The DNA here is from genome assembly GCA_018263655.1 of Anaerolineales bacterium. Classification (GTDB taxonomy): domain Bacteria; phylum Chloroflexota; class Anaerolineae; order Epilineales; family JAANWY01; genus JAANWY01. The sequence continues at coordinate 1,986 of JAANWY010000388.1, forward strand.
TCCAGGTTATGGGGCAATACCAGGCTCTCAACATTTGACAGTCATTTTCATTGACTGTACAATTGCAAGTGCAAATTATTGCAATAACTAGTCGATTGTAGGAGAATCGTGACTACTCAGGCGCTTCGTGCCTACACAAGAAGAGTCCGGAAAAAGGGGTCGGTGGGGGGCGGCCGCCCCCCACCGACCCCTTTTTCCGGACTTCGTAACTGCGAGGGCAGTAGCCGGGCAGTGGCCTGAGTAGCTTGACAATGTCACATTCGGCTCAGAAACAGTCCTTTGACCGCCGAAGGTCTCCTGACCGAGCGGCGTCCTGAGCTCTGTCGAAGGGGCGAATCGGGCTCGGTCAGGAGACCTTCGCCCAACGTGGGGCGGTAATGTGACATTGTCAAAGTAGTTACGGAGAATCAAACACATCTCATGAGCTGTTATCAGCAGTTGACGGAGGAGCTACGCGCGGCCGGCCTCCGCATGACGCCGCAGCGGTTAATGGTGATGGATGCGGTATTTCACCACCAAGGCCACATCACGGCCGAAGACATCCACGCTGAGGTGCAGGCGCGGTATCCTTACGTTGACCTGTCGACCGTATACCGCACCCTACAAGTTTTGCAGGAGCAGGGCTTAGTGCTCGATCTGCAGGTACCGGACGGTCCGACTGAGTACGAGGCTGCGCTAGCTGGGTCTCATCACCATGCGATCTGTCAGTGTTGTGGCAAGATGCTACAGTTGACGTCCGATGTTTTGGTCCCACTCTGCGATGAGCTTCTGAACCGGCATGGCTTTCGTGCCGACCTTACGCACATGGCGGTCTATGGATTGTGTGAGACTTGTGCTGAGCGGTCGGATTCGTGACGCGCTCGGTGACGAGGTAATCAGTTTTGACTATCAAACACGGTAATCTTGCCCGCTCTATTACCGATCCTGATAGTCAAAACTGACCACCTGTGGCTCTCTATGTGGCGTGAAAGGAGAACGTTATCATGAATTGGATTTTCCTTGTGGCCTCAACGGTCCCCACAATGCTGCGTGCGGTCCCCGGCGATCCCGCACTGCACATCCCTGATGGTTTCCTCAATTTGCCCATATCGCTGTTGGGTTGGATACTGACAGCTATTCTGCTGGCGGTAGCCGTGCGGCGGACCGAAGGCGAATTCAGCGAGCGACAGATTCCGCTGATGGGGGTGATGGCGGCCTTCATCTTCGCGGCTCAGATGATCAACTTCCCAGTGGCCGGCGGTACATCAGGCCACCTGCTCGGCGGCGCGCTGGCGGCGATCTCTCTTGGCCCGTGGGCCGGCATGCTCGTCATGGCCAGTGTTGTCGGTGTTCAGGGGCTGCTCTTCCAGGACGGCGGCTTGGTCGTCATGGGCGCCAACATCCTCAACATGGGGCTCTTGACGGCGCTGATCGGCTATGGGCTCTATCGCGGCGTGCTCGGACAGAGTCGGGGCGTGCGTCTGGCGGTCGCCGGCGTCGCAGCCTGGCTTTCTGTGATGGCCGGTGCATTAGGGACGTCGTTGCAGCTCTGGCTGAGCGGGACGGCCCGGCTGGACGTCGTGATGCCGGCCATGTTGGGTGTCCACGCACTGATCGGCATTGGCGAGGCATTGATCACTGTAGCGGCGCTGGCCTTCATCCTGCGGACACGGCCCGATCTGCTGGCTGGGACGGCCGAGGCGCGCGCCGGTCGCGGCTGGGTGGTTGCTGGTCTAGCGGCTGCGCTCGTCGTGGTGTTGCTGTCGCCCTTCGCGTCGGCGAACCCGGATGGGCTGGAGCGCGTCGCCATGGATTTGGGCTTCATAGGGCAGGGGGCTGACGCGCCGTATCAGATCTTGCCGGATTACGCTGTTCCTTTTCTGGGCGAGACAGCGCTGTCTACAGTCGTGGCCGGCGCGGCCGGCGCCCTCATCGTGGCGGCTGTGGCAGTCGTCATTATGCGTATGTTGCGGCGGTCAGCAAGCCCCGCGTGAGAACAGCACGAACGCAGAAAAATGGGGGCAGCTCATGGTGAGCGTGAGATAAGGAAGCGGGCGATGTCGATACATGTGAACGCTTTTGATCGCTTCAGGGCTGGGGAAAGCCTGATCCATCGCTTGGACCCCCGCATCAAGGTCGTGGTGACGGTGCTCTTCATCGTCTCGAATGTCTTGTTGCCGGATGGCGCATGGCTCGCTTTTGCGCTTGCTTGGGGCGTGATCCTGCTGACAGGCGTGGTGGCAGATGTGGGGGTTGGCTACACCTTCAAGCGTTCGTTCGTGGCGCTGCCCTTCGCGCTAGCGGCCGTCACAGCGATTTTCGCCATCCCAGGCCGGCCGCTGGCAAGCGTCCACCTCGGTCCGTGGGATCTGGTGGCGACGGATGCCGGCCTGATTCGCTTCGTCAGTATCGTGATTCGGAGCTGGCTCTCGGTACAGATGGCCATCCTGCTCACAGCGACGACGCAGTTCCCGGACCTGATGCATGCACTGCGTCACCTCCGCATGCCGCGATTGCTGGTGGCAATCGTCTCCTTCATGTATCGTTACTTGTTCGTGCTCAGCGACGAGGCGATGCGGCTCTTGCGGGCCCGCGAGGCGCGGAGTGCCCGGCTGACAGAGGGCGACGGAGGTGGCTCGATTCTCTGGCGAGCAAAGATAGCCGGCAACATGGCCGGCCAGCTCTTCCTGCGCAGCTACGAGCGCAGTGACCGTATCTACAACGCCATGCTGGCGCGCGGCTACACGGGTCAGCACCTTACGCTGAACCCCCACGAGATGAGAAATTGCGATTGGCTGATTGGTGCGCTGGCAGTGATGTTGACCGTGTTTTTGCAAGTGGTGGGGCGGTTGTGATTTCAGATTGCGAATTTCGGATTTTGGGAGGATGGGAGCCGTATGCCGGTAACTCACGAGCGGGCCGTGGATGTCGGGTCGAAGCGGACTGTGTTTTCCCGGAATGGGGGTGATCCTGGGCGGGTACCGGCGCTGCTTGTCGAGAGCCTCGAATTCGCCTATCCGGACGGGCACGTGGCATTGCGCGAGGTGTCGCTGGAGATCCATCAGGGTGAGAAGGTGGCGCTGGTAGGACCGAACGGGGCCGGCAAGAGCACGCTGATGCTACACTTGAACGGCATTCTCAGCGGCGAGGGCGAGATCGAGGTGGCCGGCTTACGTGTTACTGAGCCCAACTTGCCAGCGATCCGCGCTAAGGTCGGCCTCGTCTTTCAGAATCCAGACGATCAGCTTTTCTCGCCCACAGTGTTCGAGGATGTAGCTTTCGGTCCGCTGCACATGGGTCTGTCCGAGGACGAGGTGCGTGACCGTGTTGATTGGGCGTTGGCGCAGGTGGGCATGAGTGACTACGCTGACCGCCTCTCGCATCACTTGAGTGCGGGAGAGAAGAAGCGCATTTCCATCGCGACGGTGTTGTCGATGGGGCCGGAGATTTTGGTGTTGGATGAACCGTCGGCCGGCCTGGACCCACGGGCGCGCCGAAATCTCATCACCCTGCTGAGTGAACTGCCGCACACCACGCTCGTGTCAACCCACGATATGTTGATGGTCCGCGAACTCCTCCCGCGCATGGTCATCATGGACGAGGCCCGCATCGTCGCCGATGGCCGAACGAAGGAGTTGATGGACGATGTGGCGTTGTTGGAAGCTCACGGCCTCGAGCATCCCTGAAGTCCCCGCTGGTTGCACCCCATCATCACCCGTCTGCTGACCGATGGCTTCGGCCGGCTAGTTGCATCACGTTTGATCTGAGGACTCTTTGTCCTCGGTTGCTGGGAAGAAGTGGGCATGAACGGACTCCGCTGTCGTCAGACAATGCCGGGCTGCCGCAATACCGCTGCGGGCCTCGCCCTCACCAAAGAGTTCCCAAGGAGATCGGTATGTCTGCTCGTCGCCGTAACTGGCACGGATGTGAAGCGCGCTACCGTAGGCTAGTACGGTGGGGAGTATGTCTGTTACCTGTTCCGCCATGGCCTCCGGAATGTCGGCATCGGCTATGGCCTGGAGCCTATCGGCCAAGTCGTGGCTACGAGGCACGGGACCGAAGCAGGCGACTATGGTTTTAGCTGCGTTCTCGATCGCCAACTGAGCACCTTCCACCACAGAGCGCCAACGCCGGAGTTCCAGATCCTGCTCGGCCTCATCAAGGTACTGGCGTGCCAGGAGTAAGCGATACGCGGAATCTTCGCGGGAGATCATGGGCGAAACCCATCCCAAGTGAGAGACCAGCCTGGCAGGGGCTGTTGGCGCCACCACCACACCCAGCCATGGGCTGTGCGCTGGCGAACCAGGCCCGCCTGCCGGATGAGCTGGCGGACACGTTCCAGTTTAGAAGCCAGGAACCCCTCCGGATCGTAAACGATCACCGCATCGGCGGCCAGGTCGAGATGTAAGGGTGTGACGTCCGCTGTGAACTCATCTACGGCCCGCG
>JAANWY010000389.1 GCA_018263655.1 Anaerolineales bacterium
CGGAGGCAGATTGTGTCATCTCAATATTTCGGGGTTATGTAGGTCGAAATGGTATTTCGACCCGACGATTTACCAAATCGTCGTACATGTCCCCCCATATATTGAGAAGACACCGCTCAACGTTGTTTCGCGCCACTTGGGATGCTAGTCGTGATACCCCCTGAACGCTTACTCTTCGCTTTCTCACTTTCGATTACGACGGTAGATGAGCTGAGAGGGCAACTTCGACTATGTCAGCATCCCACTGAGCCGCTCAGAATGACACACGAGGGACGGTATAGGGTCCAATCCGGAATCGACTTCTCGGAGGCAGATTGTGTCATCTCAATATTTCGGGGTTATGTAGGTCGAAATGGTATTTCGACCCGACGATTTACCAAATCGTCGTACATGTCCCCCCATATATTGAGAAGACACGCAGATTGGCCAAAAAGTCCGTTCTAAACATTCCATGTATTGGAGATACATTGCTTCGAAAGTTTTAAGGAGACCGAGATGCTGGAACGTGCGCGTGAAATCGAACAACAACTGATCGACTGGCGTAGAGAATTCCATATGCACCCGGAGTTGGGGTTCCAGGAGACCCGCACGGCTGCTCGCGTTGCGGAGGTGTTGGAGCCTCTGGGCTATCGGGTCCGCACCGGCGTGGGGCGCACTGGCGTGGTGGCCGAACGGGGACGGGGCTCTCCGATTGTCGCCATTCGCGCCGACATGGACGCGCTGCCTCTCCAGGAAGCCAACGACGTGTCCTACGCCTCCCAGAACCCCGGCGTGATGCACGCCTGTGGCCACGATGCCCACACAGCCATCGCTCTGGGTGTGGCGACGTTGCTGGCGCAGGAGGACTTGCCTGGCGCGGTGCGGTTCCTGTTCCAGCCGGCCGAGGAGGTAGCAGACGACGAAGGCGTGAGCGGCGCACCGCGCATGATCGAGGACGGCGCGATGGACGGTGTGGACGGGCTGCTGGCCCTCCATGTGGACGCGTCTGTGCCCGTGGGCGACGTCACTGTGGATGCCGGCCCTTCCTCGGCTGGAGTAGATTCGTTCCACGCTACCGTCGTCGGGCAGGGTGGCCATGGGTCAACGCCCCACAAAGTAGTCGACCCCATTCACATCGCCGGACACGTCATCCTGGCGCTGAACGGCATCGTCTCGCGCCGGATCGACCCTTTCGACCAAGCGGTGATCAGCGTTGGCTCCATCCACGGTGGAAATGCCGACAATGTGATCCCGGGGCATGTTGACATAACGGGTACTATTCGCTACATGGAGCCGGAGGTGCAGAAACAGACCCACGCCGAGATCGAACGAGCGTTCGAGATCGCGAGAGTGATGGGTGGAGATTACGAACTGGAGATAGAGATCGGCTATCCACCGGCGTTCAACGCTGCAGGTATCGTGGATTTGCAGCGCGAGGTGGCCGCCGATCTGTTGGGTGAGGAGCACGTTCGGACTCCAGAGGAAAGTATGGGGGCGGAGGACTTCGGTTTCTTTTCCAAGTTGGCCCCGGGTGCGATGTTTATGCTCGGCTGCCGGATCGAGGGCGACGAGCGCCGGCATCACAGTCCCCGGTTTGACGTTGACGAACGGTGCTTGCCCATCGGGGTCGCCATCTTGGCCGAGGCAGCGCTGCGATTCCTGCGGCGGGGTGACAGCCACCATGCGTGAGACCTCTGTTGTACGACCTCAACTCAGCGTCCTATCCGCAGAGCAGATGGCTCGAGTGCACGACGCGTCGCTCCAGATCTTGTCTTCTATCGGCGTGCGCGTCGAGTCGGAGCCGGCACGAGAAATCTTCGCCCGCGCCATCGGCGGACCGGCCGATGAGGAGCGCGTGCGCATCCCGCCGGCGTTGGTAGAGCGAGCGCTGGAGACGGCGCCGGCCAGCGTGGATGTCTACGACCGGCGTGGGGATTTGGCGTTCCGCCTCGGCGACGGCGAGGCGCGCTTCGGCATCGGCGTGACGGCTCTCTACTATCAGGAGCCGGCAACCGACGAGGTGGTGCCCTTCGCCCGCGAGCACGTGGCCGCCATCAGCCGGCTGGCCGGCGTGCTGGACAGCTTCGACCTCATCTCGACGCCCGGTATCGTGCAAGATGTGCCGGCCGACCTCTCCGACCTGTACGCCACACTGGAGATGGTGGCCAACACGGTCAAACCACTGTCGATCCTGGTCTCGGAAGACGAACGTTACGATCAGGTGCTGGATCTGGCCGAGCACCTGCGTAGGTGGGACACCACCCGCGATCTGGCCTCACGCCCCTTTATCGTGCCGTACTTCAATCCGATCACGCCGCTGGTGATGAACGCCGGCACCCTGGACAAGATGCTGACCACCATCGAGCGCGGGCTGCCGTTTATGTACTCGAACTACGGCATGGTGGGCGCGACGACGCCCATCACGCCGGCCGGCACCTTCGCGCTGCTGAACGCCGAGCTGTTGGCTGGCCTAGTGTTCAGCCAATTGGCGCGCGAGGGGGCGCCGGTGATTGTGGGATGTTTGCCCGCGTACTTCAACATGCGGGGCATGGGCAGCTTTTACGATCCAACCAGCTACGTGATCGATCTGGCCTGCGCCGAGATGATGGTCCACTACGGGTTACCTCACTGCGGAACATCGGGCAGCGGCATGGGCTGGGGGGCGGATCTGATCGCGGCCGGCCACCAGTGGATGAACCACTTGATCAGCAGCATCAGCAAGGTGGGGTTGGCGCCGTTCGTGGGGGATAACCTGGGGTCGAAGGCGTTCTCGCCGGCGATGGTTGTCCACGCGGACGAGATCATCGCTCAGGCTCGCCGCTTTGCCGAGGGGTTCGCGCTGGACGAAGTCTCGCTGGCGCTGGACGAGATCGAGCGCATCGGCGCCGGCGGCCACTTCCTGGCGTCAGATTTGACGTTCGAGCACTTCCACGAGGCGTATTTCGAGAGCGAGATCTGGCCGAGCTTGACGCTGGAGGAGTGGCAGGCGCGCGGTTCGCCACGCGCCGAGGACGAGCTGCGAGCGTACACACAAGAGCTGCTGGCGGAGGCGAGTGCGCCGGCGGATCACGACGAGTTGATGGCGCGGGGTGAGGGCTTCATTTCTCAAGTAACCTCTTGAAGGCCCTCCTCCTTGCGCTAGCAACGTCCTCCTCAGCTCATCTACATCAGGTTTCGCGAAGATTGAAAAGCGGCCGGCTTCATGCGAGGGTTGTCTTGTATCATCTCAATGTTTCGGGGCTATGTAGGTCGAAATGGTATTTCGACCCGACGATTTACCAAATCGTCCTACATGACCCCCCATATATTGGGAAGACACGGGTTATCTTCTTCTCTTTCGACGACGCGCCCTCCTCCCGCAACACCTCTTGTACTTCTTACCACTTCCACACGGACAGGGATCGTTCCTACCTACCTTTTTGGAAGGCCGCTTTTCGGAAGAGCGTACTCTCTCGGGTTGCCCATCATCCACCGTTTCCTTGAACATCCGGTAGTGCCTCTTGATCCTCGCTACGTACCTCTCGTCCTGCAGAACGTATTTGACCTGCTCCAGAAGCGCAGGCGCAAACTCAGATTGGGGACTGCCCACGTTGAGCACAGGTCCCTGTAGCTCGGCGATAACCTTCGCATCATCCCGCCCAAACCACTCGACGTAGTATTCTCGGTCCTCCCAACCGTAGGCGATGACTGCGACTAGCTCTCGCTTCTGCCAGTCATGGACGTGGAAGAACACCCGCCGGCAATCGCAGTCGGGCTCATTGCAATAGGCTTCGATGAGCCCATATTTTCTCTCAGGCAGATCGGGGTCGTTCAGCGCAATGATTGAACGCGTCTCTTTCTTGGCAATCTCCGGAAAGCGCTCATGGAACGGTTCGTATGGCATCAACTATCACTCCTGATGAACTTGAATAGCGCGTCTGAGGTAAGGGGCTCGGAAAGAAATAATTATCCCAACCTGCTCCCGCTGGATTGCCAAATCCAGCGGGCATGGCCTGGATTTGGCAATCCAGGCCGAGCGAGATGGGACATTTTATTTCTTCCACGTCCCTAATTCTCATGGGGGCCTGGGTGACAGGGCAAGCGCTGTACGACTTGCTCGCGTTTCACCGCCCCTGGCGGCTCAGGTCGACTTGTGACGAAAGGCGTTTTCCACCAAATCCTGGCGGAAGTAGCCGGCTTCGCCCGTCACTGCGTACCGGTACACGGCTGCTCTGTAGATACCGCTGAGCGTCGAGTTGATAAGCGCCAGGAAGATGAGCACCAGGACCAAGACCAGCACCGCCAGCACCACCAGAGCAATCGACTCCGACATGATGGCCAACACGATCACGGGCACACCGAGGAGTAGTGCCACCACCGAGAGCAAGCCAAAGATCAGACCGATGCTCAAGTTGCCGGCGATCTGCTCGCCCCAAGTCCGCTTCAGCAGCTCTGCACTGCGCTTGACGGCGTCTATCGGTCCGACGTCCTCCACAACGAGGACAGGGACCACCAGAAATGTGGCGACGTTCCAGGCCAATCCGACCAGCGACGACGCAATCCGCCCCACCGTTCCCCCGCGTTCCGACACCCAACGCAGGATCATGCCCACGGTAGCCGCGATGAGGGCATAGCCCAGTATCTGCCCGAGGTGCTCGTAGGTAATGCGGAGCCCGTCACGGACAGTGGGATCGCCGCCCTGTAGACGGATCATGGCCGCGCCGACCAAGGCCGTGTTGGCAGAGAAGATCACGAGGTATTGCACGACGTAGAATAGAAAGGCCACGACGACGCCGGCGACCTCTGACTGGCCGGCCAGCAAGGTGTCCAAGAAGCCGGCCAGCAGCATGGGCAGAGCGAAGGTGGCCGTCACGATCAGGACACCGATGGACGATACGATAGGGAACACGATCAATTCCTTGTCGGCGCGGAGCACGGCCGCGCTGGCCTTAACGAGTTCCCAGCTATTTGAGATGCGTTCCAACATTGAGGTTCCTCCTATTGATTGTAGCTCCTCGCGACTGAACTCCAGGGTGTCCAGCCTGGGCCTAAAAGTCCGCCAATCCCAACCGCTTGCTGATCGCAGGAGTGGATGATGATTCAGCACTTCTCGACGCTCGATGCCTGCCACTAGCGGTGTTCAGCTCGACGCTGATTGCTGGTCAGGAGGACGACTGACATTCTTGCGCACCCACTCAACGAAGACTTCAAAAGAATACCCTTCGTGAGAACCATCAGCGTCAGTGTGAGCAATCTGCAACGCTGCTTCGACAATTTCATCATCTGGAGCCTGGAAGCTGTAACCATTGGCCTCGCCGAAGATAATCAAAGCGGACATGCCTGTGCGCTTGTTTCCATCGTAGAAAACGTGACGATCAATGATGATCCAGGCCAGTGCAGCAGCTTTTTCCTCGACGGATGGATATCGATCGGTACCAAAAAGTGGGTGTTGAATTGCTTCCAACACCCACTCCAGACTCCCCGGATTCAGCAAATTATCTGGCGGGATGAATTCTCCACCCGATCTTGCCAGATGCGCCCGGTTCAGGTTAACAATGTCTTCCCGTGTCGGGTACTGCAGAGAGGGTGAATTCACAGATCGGCAAGCTTATCCCACACCTCAGCCCGCTCGCGCAGAACTCTTTCCTTCGCTTGATCCCACTGCCGTCGACGGGGCGGTTCGTAGCGAATTTGACTCCCGTGAATAACGTCAGTGATCACAACCTCATCCGCATCTACTTCGACAGACCTCGGCCAACTCACAGTCGTCTGCGACGACGGACCCGGATAAATCCCGTACTCGGTCATCTTCTCCTCCTCAGTCCAATCCTCAAGACTTACGCGAGATCCACTTGAACTCCCGCTGTGTAATCGCCGCAATATCGATTTCTCCCCCGCATAATTCCGGTCCAACGACAAACCGATATCGGCCGATCACGACATTCAGCATGTAGTTTGCATACTCGATTGCGTCTTGCAACGGCATCATCGCAAATGGGATGCGGTATTCGAGTCGTTGCAGTGCGTCCCTAACTTCGCTCTCTGGGATACCAAATGTTTCCGATATCGATCTTACGACGGCTTCATCTCTCCCAAAATGTAAACGCACGATTGGATCTGTCATGCCGAACCAACTGGCACCAAAGTCGGGCTTGCCATCGACGTCGGGACGTTGATTGACCACATCGTCGTCCATAGGCAGCACAAATCGCCATATTTCGGGAAAGAACTCACCTTCCGAATAGCCAGCTACCAACACACCTAGAACTGGCTGTTGGTCATCACTATACTCTTCTTCATAAGCTTCCCTCAAGTGTGTCAGAAGACCTAGTGCAACATCCCGCACGATAAAAGAATCATCGTACTCCGCCTGGTATTCCTTGCGCGATTGCCATTTGTGGCCGTGTTCCCACTTCCGGATGTAGCTTTCCACGGTGCGCGGGCCAATATAAGCCTGTCCCCACGTCAACACACCGATAGGAAAATCTCCGATCTGTAGGAGCTTTCGCGCATTGTAATAGGTCTTGAGAATCCCTTCCTGAACCCCTTGCGGACTCTCCACGCGCCCGTGCAACGTGGACGCACTGTCTGCTGCCAGCACAAGACCTTCACTAACTTTGACAACGAGAACGATACTCATGTTTGCACCAATCCAGGCTATGAGAACGAGACGACACGACCAAAATGAGAAGTCTGACTGTAGCTAATGATATACCAACTTACACTGTTGTGTCCAGCCGGCACGCCAACCAACAGATGGCGCCGGCCGGCAGGGCATCCAGCAGCCACTCGCGGTTGGTGTGAGCTTCAACTATGACTGCAAACGCTATGCGAATACGGCTCTCAGCCCTCCGCTGATGGTCGCCGGCACGACGGACATGTCTGTTTCGCCTTCGAAGATGTGTGTGACCATTTGCAAGCTTTCGCACTGACTGTCTTGAAGTATCTGTATGATCTTCTGCAGCACGGTCGTGATATCCTCAGGCTCATCGCCAACAATCGACTTCGTGCGCTTTCGTGAATGTCGCGGTCCAGGGCCCCAACATACCAATGAAATCAAAAATGCGTGCCGACTGGATCGCTGCGGCACATATGACAACGGATATCAGGACCGTCTCATTTTATGCTCGTGCAGCGACCTTCTGGCATCGGCCGAGCCGGCTCTCGGCGTAGCGCCAGATAATCATTGACTCTACCCCTTCGCCCAGCGTGTAGGCCAGCGCGCCGACGGCGCTGGGTGGGATGACTAATCCAACATGCGAGAAACCGAAGACGAGCAGAAGGACGCCCCCAACCGCGGCCAGGTTGGCAGCCTTCGCCTCGCTGATCATCGAGGTGTTACGCTGTCCCATGAGCAAGCCCCAGTAGGCTTGTCGCCAAGCGCGTATAAGGGGCAACGGTGCAAAGGCAGCCAGGGTTGCGAGGGCATTCTGTGCGATCGGTTCCGATACTGCGATGACGCGGCGCAGAAGCCAGTAGCCGGCGGGGTTGCCACCAACGTGACGATCACGGCCGTCACGGTCAAGCTAATAGCTAACGAAAATCGTTTGACGGTCTTCCAGTTGGCGTCACGCATGCCTTGAGCATAGACCAGGGAACACTGGCGCAGGAACCCAACGGGGCCGACCAGAATGGTTACCGTAACCGTTCAGGAGGTATCAGGACTAGCATCCTGAGTAGGTCGAAACGAAGTGGAGACCGTAACGAAGTGGAGACCGTATCGAAGGGTGCGGGTTTGCGACGGTTCTTCGAACAAGCCGCACCCCCTTCGACTGGGCTCAGGACGTCGCTTCGATACGACC
>JAANWY010000039.1 GCA_018263655.1 Anaerolineales bacterium
ACGCGCTACTCGGGATGCTGGCCCTGATACCTCCTGAACGGTTACGATGTTCTTACTACTTTCGCTCTTCATCACCTTTGTGTGGGAAGGCCATCTAGACTGCCCGAGACGGCTACAGACGGCTGTTTGACACGAAAGTGATGAAGAGCGGTTCAGTATTAATGCTCTGGCGTTGGCGTCAAGAGGACTTCTCAAATCGTCTCAAATGCTCATCCCAGCCGGCCACCACCCGCGGATCAGGCTCGCCGGCGTCCAGCCGCAGCCCGAACACGTCGCCGAGGTTGCGTAGCGTGTCCTGTGCTGCCTTGACCTCGCGCCCGGCCTCGCTGCCGTCGAGGATTTCTTCGGCTAGCGCCTCGAGTACCGCGATGGCAGCGCGCGTATCTAGGTCTCGCTCCATGGCTTCGACGAAGGTAGCGCGTTTTGGCGTTGGGTCCACAGGGGGGCTGTGGCCGCCGGCTGCCGTGGCTGCCCGTCGCAACTTCTGCGCCAGCGCCTCCGCATGTTCCAACGCCTCATCGCCGTGCTCCCAGGCATCGCGGTAGTGGTGACATCCGAGGTACAGGCGCAAGGCGTCTGGAGACCACGTAGTCAACAGGTCGCGTGCCATGACCAGATTGCCCAACGACTTGCTCATCTTCTCGCCTTCGTGGTGCACCATGGCCGTGTGCAGCCAGAAGCGGACGAACGGCTGCTGGCCCGTGGCACATTCCGACTGAGCAATCTCGCTTTCGTGGTGCGGGAAGACGAGGTCAGCGCCGCCACCGTGGATATCGATGGTTGCACCCAGGTAGTGGGCTGACATGGTCGAACACTCGATGTGCCAGCCTGGCCGGCCAGCTCCCCACGGGCTGTCCCAGGCCGGCTCACCCGGCGCCTGAGCTTGCCACAGCACGAAATCGAGGGGATCGCGCTTCTTGGGATCGTCTGGGACATTGCCGTGCTCGTTGGCGATGGGCAGCATCTCGGCGCGCGGAATGCGGCTCAGCTTGCCGTACTCGGGCCAGGCAGCGGTGTGGAAATACACGCTACCGTCGGACTCGTAGGCATAGCCGGCGTCCAACAAAGCCTCCACCGTCTCAATCATCTGAGAAATCACGTCCGTGGCCCGTGGGAAATAGTCCGGGGGGCGTACGTTCAGCGTTTGCATGTCTTGGATGAAGTGCGCCGTCCAGCGGTCTCCAATGACCATCCAATTCTCTCCGACTTCGCGCGCCTTGCGCAAAATATCGTCATCCACGTCCGTCACGTTTTGGACATAGCGGACATCGTACCCCTGGAATTCGAGATAGCGGATGAGGATATCGAACGCGGTGTAAGTGAAAGCATGACCCAGATGCGTAGTGTCGTACGGCGTAATACCACACACGTAGATAGTGACCGCCTCTGGTTCTTGAGGTTCGAAGGGTTCAACTGACTGGGTGAGGATGTTGTACAGTTTCATCTAATTCTACACTTTTCCTTCATACATATTCAGTTCAATCGTCTCCACTGATTGTAGCGGGTGACCCAGGTTCCGTCAATTGTGCACCTTACACTCAACCTGCGCGTTTTGATCATCATAGACCCACAACGTCGAGCAGGGCCTCGTCATTACCGCACATCCAAGTTATGGGGAAACTCCAGGCCACTAGATGTTGCACGCAGAGCCGCGGCGTGCTATGATTACGATGCCCGTTTCTGAGATTGTCTGGCCAAAGCGAGGTGATCTGTGAGTATGCCACAATTACAGGCTGAAATAGCGGTGAAGGAACATCAGCGCCTGTGCATGAGCTACGAAGAGTTCCTGGAGTGGGCCGACGAGGACGTGCACGCCGAGTGGGTTAACGGAGAGGTGATCGTCCACCTGCCACCGAAGAATGAACATCAGCTCATTATCGAGTTCCTACACCAGCTTCTGGCGCTCTTCGTCGGGTTATCGGACCGAGGGCTGGTGCGCATTGCGCCGTTCGAGGTCAAGCTCTGGCCCGATGGGCCGGCTCGCGAACCCGACATCCTCTTCCTGGACCAGGAGCATATGGATGCTCTCAGCTCCGAGAGACTGGCCGGCCCACCCGACCTGATCGTGGAAGTCATCTCCCCCGACAGCGTACGCCGCGATCGCAGTCGCAAGTTCCGCGAGTACGAGACAGCCGGCGTGCGTGAGTATTGGATCATCGACTCCCGTCCTGGCTACCAACGCGCCGATTTCTACCGCCTGGACGAGGGCGGCCGGTACGAGCTCTTCGCCACCGAAGATGATGACGTTGTCCACTCGACAGCGCTGCCGGAGTTCTGGCTGCGGCCGGCTTGGCTGTGGCAGGCCCCATCGCCCAACCCCCTGCTGGCCCTGGCGGAAATCGTCGGCACAGAGTCACTCATCGAGACCTTGCGAAGCGCCTCGCCGGAGGCAAACGAGACGTGAAGCGTGAACTGTTTACACAGAGTCACCATCTCGAACCCTTCGACAGACCCCCTTCGACAAGCTCAGGACGCCGCTCAGGACGTCGCAAGTTCGAGCGTCCGGACGCCGCAACTTGTTGCGGGCTAAGAGCGTCGGCCACCGGCTTTACAAACTTGGGATGCACACTCCGACTTCCAGATTTTTGACGCCGCGAAATCTTTGTGATATACTTTCAATGTCGGGCGGATAGCTCAACTGGTCAGAGCGCTTGCCTTACAAGCAAGAGGTTGCAGGTTCGAGTCCTGCTTCGCCCATGTTCATCAATTGGGCTCAGGTTCAAAACGAGGAGAGGTGGCTTTGCTATCTCTCCTTTCTGTGTGCAGGGGCACACGTGACCGAAGAACTGTTGGAATTCGCTGTCGGCCAAATGCTGCGGGCCCAAGGCTTAACCATCGGGCTGGCGGAGTCAAGCACCGGCGGCCTGGTTGGTCATTGCATCACGCAGGTGTCCGGGAGCTCCGACTACTTCGTGGGCAGCATCGTACCGTACGCACTCGACATTCAACAGCGGTTAGTTGGCGTGGCGCCCACGACGATCGAGGAGCACGGCGTGGTCAGCGAGCCGGTGGCGCGAGAGATGGCACGCGGCGCCCGCCGGCAGCTCCGCGCAGACATTGGCATCTCGGTGACGGGCATCGCCAGCCCGCACAGCGGCCGGTCAACCAAGCCCATCGGGCTCACCTACATTGGGCTGGCGGCCGAGGACGTCGAGGCCTGCGAGCGGCACGTGTTCGAAGGGGATCGCACGGAGAACAAGCAGGCATCGGCCGCAGCAGCGCTGGGTTTGCTGTGGCGCTACCTGGATCGGCGCGCCGAACTCCTCGACTTGCAGCACATCGTCGACAGCGTGGATCCCGAAAGCAGCCCGCAGCTCATTACGGTACAGCGAGCCCGGGCCGGCATCCTCCAACCCGAACAACGCAACACGCAACCCCGTCCTGAGCAAAGTCGAAGGGACGCAGTACGCAGCAAACTTGGCGTTCTGTCCAGCGCCTTCAACCCTCTGACCGAAGCCCACATCAAAATGGCGGACCTGGCGATGGAGGACTACGAGCTCAGCGAAGTGATGCTTGAGCTATCGAAGGTCAACGTCGATAAACAGGTTTACGGCGCGTCGCTGGCGGAGCGGCTTTGGATGCTGAAGCACGTCGCGGCCAGCCGGCCGGCGCTCTCGGTGGGGCTCTGCAGCCACGCTCGCTTTATCGACAAAGCCGAAGCTATTCGAGAAGTCTACCCTCGAGACACCGACATCTACTTCATCGTCGGATATGACACGCTGGTGCGTGTGTTTGATCCGAAATACTACACGGATCTAGACGCTGAACTGCGCGAACTCTTCGCGGAGAGTCAATTCATCGCCGCCAATCGCGGCGAACACGACATGGCGGATGTGGTGGCATTTCTCGAGCAGCCGGTGTGCCGGCCCTATATCGACAGAATCAAGTTGATTGAGCTGGACGCACATCACGCCCGCCTGTCGTCCACGCTTGTTCGCGAGCACTTGGAGGCAGAGGAATCGATTGACGGCCTGGTACCTGAGGGGATTGTGCCCCTGATTTCACTGACAACGCTCGCCGGCTAACGCTTGTGGAGTCCCTAGTAGTATTCGGCAGAAATCCTTCATCAGTTAGATCAAGACAGCATCCCTTCGACAAGCTCAGGACGCCGCCTGAGTAGCGGAGCGTATCGAAGCGACGTCCTGAGTTCATCGAAGGGGGTGCGGCTCGAACCTAAATACCGTGCTATCCTGAACCCGCACCCCTCGATACGGCCTCCACTCCGTTCCGGCCTACTCGGGATGCTGGCCGTGATTTCGATGGGTAACTGGTGACTTATTTATGCCGAGCACTACTAGCGGAGACCTCTGGTGAACGAGAGGACAAACCTTGGCCTAGGTGCCGTCCAGAAGTGACAACAGCTCGTCCAGCCGGCGGACGGTGGGATGCCCATCGGTCTCGGCGTCGCCATCGCGATCGATGAGGACCCCCGTGATCCCCATCTGTTGAGCACCGACTATGTCGGCCGCGTAGCTGTCGCCCACGTGTAGGGTGTGCTCAGGCTCGGCGCTGGTCCTCGAGAGAGCTGTGCGGAAAATCTCTGGATGGGGTTTGGCGCGCCCCACGCGGGCCGAGGCGACGACCGCGTCCAAATAGGGTGTCAGGTCCAGGTCACGACACAGAGCCGGCAGGTGCCAATCCCAGTTGGACACGATGGCGAGGGTGCAGCCCCGATCGCGGAGGCGTTGTAGCGTCTGGTGCACTTCAGGAAACAGGCGGTAGCTTGCCGGCTTGCAGAAGTGCGTCGTGACTTGCTCGAAAACCTCTTGGCGGTTCTCAGTAATGCCCAGGCGATCGAGGATGTCGTTTTCGATCTCCCACTTCCGGCGGTCGTCGGCTGTTTCCGTGGCTTCCCAGGCGGCGGTGGCATCTTGAGCAATGACGGCACGCCAAACGGCCTCAAGCGTCTCGTGGAGCATATCCCGATCAACAGTGAGGCCGGCGGCCTGGTAGGCCCGATGATAGACGTCCGTCCAACTTGGATATGGGAAAGCCAGCGTGTGACCCATATCGAGAAAAATCGTATCGAAAGACATAGAAGCTCTCCAACTCAACTATCAGACTCAGACGTGACTACTCAGGCACTTCGTGCCTACACAAGGAGTATGCGGAAAAATGGGGTCGGCGGGGGGCGGCCGCCCCCCGCCGACCCCATTTTTCCGGATTTCTCAACTGCGAGGGCGATAGCCTGAGCAGTTACGATGAGCCTAGTGCTTTAGGGCCCCGGAGGTCAATCCTTTCACGATGTATCTCTGGGCCAGCACGAAGAAGGTTATGCTCGGTATGACCGTGATTACACCGGCTGCAGACATACGGTTCCAATAGGTAAACTCGTCGCCCACGAAATAATAGATGCCCACGGTTAGGGGCTTGAGGTCATCGGTATTGATGAAGAGGAACGGGGCCAGGAATTCGTTCCACGTCCACATGAAGGCTATTACGGCGACTGCCATTACGGCCGGCGCAGCCACCGGCAACACAATCCGGAATAGCGCTCCGGTTCTGGAGCAACCATCTATAGCCGCTGCATCTAGCAATTCATGGGGAAATTCGTCGAAAAACCCCTTCAGCATCCATACGACCAGCGGGTAGCACAAATAAATCGTGTAAATCGACACGCCGGCCATGGCAAGACCAGGGTCCCCAAAGATATTCAAAGGTTCGGTGATGAGCCCCGTCTTCAGCAATGCGTCGCTGAACACGCCGAAGGCCGGGTTGAAGACCCATGCCCAGATGAAGCCGGAGATAACCAGCGGCACCGCCCACGGCAAGATCATCAGCGACCTGAAAATGGCCGATCCCTAGGGGGCCACAACACATCGATGTTCTGATGCCAGCCGGCGGCCATGGTGTGTGCGAGCTCTAATGGAGCGTCCGTATGGCTGACGATGTGAATACTTGGATCCCCAGACGACAGAGTGGATAGTGTCTTGGCGAACAGGAATCCAGATCCGACATCTATGTGTTTCAGGTCGATGCCGGTTTTCTCCTCGAAAATCATCAAGCATAAACAAGCATAAACAAGCATAAAACTGGTTCTAGAAGAGAGCCGCTTGGCTTCGATACACCCTTCCGCTACGCTTCAGGGCACTCAGCCGGCGCTACCCCTGAACGCTTACTTCCTAAGAACGGCGCAGGCTGACAAGCTACTCCCATCATATAGGAACAACTTTTATATATCGAGACAACATCAGTATATCAAGTTGACGGTCGTTTGTCAAGACTGACTGCGGAGCGATCAATACGATCGATATTCAGACGCATCGATCCTGGCCTCGATCAGCGTCGGACCCTCCGCTCGCAGCCCGGCAACAATAGCCGCCTTTACCTCGGCGACTGAGCTCGCCACCACACCGCGTGCCCCAAACCCCTGAGCAATCTTGCACCAGTCCGTCGGTCCCAGCAGTGTCCCCGTCGGCGGATAGCCGGCCATCTCCTGCTTGAGTTGGATCAGACTCATGGCCTGGTCAGCCAGCACGACCGCGACAATGGGGAGTTGGAGACGCGCTGCGGTCTCCAGCTCTGACACTACCATCCCCATCCCACCATCGCCAATGAAGCAGACAACCGGCACATCCGGCCGAGCCATCTTGGCGCCGATGGCGGCCGGCAGAGCGTAGCCCATAGTAGAGAGGCCATTGGAAATCAGGAACCGGTTTGGTCCCCGGGCAGGCCACAACTTTCCGATAAGTAGTTTGTGCGAGCCCACGTCGCATGTGGCAATGCCATCATCGGGCAGAAGCTCCCGCACAGCATGCATGACCTGGGAGGGGAACACCCTCTGGCTTCTGGGCTGGCCCGGAGGCTGGCTTACGGGTCGCGCCGCGGCCAGTTCCTCGGATGACCAGGCAGCCGTTTCGTATGACTCCTGCGCCAGAGTCTGAAGCGTCGCACCAAGGTCGCCGATGAGTTCGACCTCCGACGGCAACCGAGGGTCCTCGTTGGCGAACTCGGCGGCAAAGATCAAGGAGGACTGAAAATCCCAGGGCATCACCAGTTCCACTGGATCAAAGCCTACGGCCAGGATCAGATCGGCTTGACGCAAGAGCTCGGCCGAAGGCTCACGTCGTTCCAGACCAATAACGCCTGCGTACAGCGCGTGCTCCTCCGGGATCACCCCCTTGGCCTTGGGCGTCACGACCACCGGCGCGCCGAGGGATTCCGCCAGCCGGCGCAACAACCCGTATGGGGCCGACGGTTCCAGTCCCAGCCCGGCCAAGACGGCTGGCCGGCGCGCGCGTCTGAGATGCGCGATGGCCTGTTGGAGCACGTCCCGAGACACGCGTCGCGGCGCCGGCTCCCCGTCAGCGGTCACTTCCGATCTTGGCCTCGCCGGGCTCTGGACCACTGATGCAGGTAACTCCAAGCGCACGGGCCCCGGCCGGCCAGCGCGGGTCAGACGAACGGCTTCGTCCACGACGCGCGTCACGTCGTCCTCCGGATGCACTGCCCAGGAGGCCTTGGTGACCGGTGCAAAGAGCGGGTGCAAGTCGAGCCGTTGGTGGGAGTGATGCTCCAGCAGTTCCGGGCTGAGCTGCGCGGTGATGGCCAGCACCGGGGAGCGATCGAGGTAACAGTGCGCCAGTCCGGCCGCCAGATTGGCAGCGCCGGGTCCTAATGTCGAGAGGCAGACGCCGACCCGGCACCCGATGCGGCTGTAGCCATCGGCCATCCACGCACTACGCGCCTCGTGACGCACCAGCACGAACCGGATGCTGGCTCGTTCCAGCGCAGCTACAAGATCCACGCTCTCCCCACCGGGGAGTCCGAACACGACCTCGACACCGTAACGGCGAAGCCCGGTGGCGATTGCGTCAGCAACAGTGCTTTCCATGATTCACCTCTTCACGTCCCACGTCAGTCTTAGTGACATGGAAGAAATAAAATGTCCCATTTCGCTCGGCCTGGATTGCCAAATCCAGGTCATGCCCGCTGGATTGCTAAATCCAGAGGGAGCAGGGAAGAGCAGCGGCTAGCCATACACCTCAGGGTTTACACAGGTGGGTAGACGTTCACCTCGCACGCCGGCAATGAGATTCTGTGCCGCCATCTCCGCCATCTTGCCGCGCGTGGCCACGCTGGCGCTAGCGATGTGCGGCACGACGACGCAGTTGTCCAACTCCAGCAGCGGGCTATCCCGGTCGATGGGCTCCGGCTCTGTCACGTCGAGGCCGGCGTACGCGATCTCACCGTCCCGCAGCGCCCGATACAGCGCGTCCGGATCGACGCACGGACCGCGCGACGTGTTGACCAGAATGGCGGTCGGCTTCATTAACTGCAGCTCACGTTTACCAATGAGGTGATAGGTCTCGTCCGTGAGCTGCGTGTGAACCGTGAGAAAGTCTGCTTGCCGCAGCACAACGTCCATATCGTCTACAAACTCGACACCTAATTCCTCGGCAGCGGCATGGTCAGGATAGATATCGTACGCCACCACTCGCATGTCGAAGCCCTGGGCACGCTTTGCCACCGCCTGGCCGATCCGCCCAAAGCCCACGATGCCCAACGTGGCGCCATGGATATCCTGTCCCGCCAGCAGACGCGGTCCCCACGTCTTCCACTTGCCGGCTCGCACGTAGTCAGCGCCTTCCACGATGCGCCGGCCCGTCGCCATGATCATAGCGAAGGCGAAGTCGGCCGTGGTATCGGTGAGCACGCCTGGCGTGTTGCCCACTGGCAGCCCGCGCTTCGTCGCTTCCTCGATCTCGATGTTGTCAAAGCCGACAGCGTAGTTCGAGATGACCTTCAGGTTGGGCGCGGCGTCCATGAGTTGTGCGTTTACCGTGTCGGTCAGGAGCGACAACAAACCTTCTTTGTCCGCCACTTTCTCCAGCAGCACCTCGTACGGCGGTGGTAGCTCGTCCTCCCAAATCTCGGCATCACAAGCTTCCTTGACCAAGTCCAGTCCCCGATCGGGGATGAGTCGTGTTACAAAAACCGTCGGTTGTGCCATACAGCCTCCTTTGATGGCTATCAGTCGTTAATGAAATTACAGTATCAGCTCAATGTTTCGGGGTTATGTAGGTCGAAATGGTATTTCGACCCATGTCCCCCCCATATACTGAGAAGATACAAATTACGCATTAGGGAAAAAGCCGCACTACGCTCCGCCTGGATCTGGCGATCCAGGCGGCAGGGCGACGGATTTGACAATCCGTCGCGAGCGTAAGTGTCACTTTTTCCTCAATGCCAAATTACACGCGTGACCAGGCTTCCTGCCACACACGTTTCGTGCCGGCAATCACCTGCTCCGATTTCTCTTGATCAGTCTGCGGCTTCACCTCGAAACCGACCCAGGGGCGTTCATCCTTGCCCGCATCCAAGTACCCAATCTTGAACAGCGCCCGGAGGAAGTCGACCAACTCGTCGACGTCGTTGCAGCCGCCCGGCCAGCCGAAGCGCGGGTGCAGATCACCGTAGCCCGGTGTCTCTGGATCAACCACACAGTTGCCGATGTGGGCGTGCACCAGATGAGGCTTGAGTTGGGTGAGCGCCGGCTCCGCTTCTTCGAACAGAAGTGGCTGATGGCTCAAGTCATACATCAACCCGAAGTCGGGATAGTCCTCACGGACGGCCGCGGCGAACCCGGCCGCATACTCGCTCGGCCCGATCAGAGCCTTCTTGTCGATCTCGCGATCGAAAGTCTCGCACGTCAGCCCCAGCCCCCTGTCTTGAGCATAGGCGCACAGTTCTCTGACCGATTTTATGAGCGCCTCCAACGCTGCCGGCCGATCCGAGTCACCAGGATCCTTGCCCGAGAGGAAGGCCATTCGCTCAGCCCCCATCTCGGCAGCCTCATCGATGTTCTTCTTCAGACGAGCCACAGCGTGCTTGCGCTCGTCTTCGTCGAGACTGTTCGGATTCAGTTTCTGGATAAGCACCGCAGATTGGGCGCCATATGCGACCTTGATGTGGCCAGTATCGAGGGCCGCCTTGGTTACCGCACGCACCTCGGGGTCCTTGATCCACCCTATCTCGATGCCACCGAAAAAGGGGTCCTCGGCGATCTTGCCCACCGTCTCGACGATGGGGCCCTCGCCACCGATGCAGTCCGGAAAAGCCATAAAATGAACGATACTTACCGTACAGAAATTGCTCCAATGTTTGTCCATAAAGATTGTCTCCTCTTGATCTCAAGTAAACGTCAGCTCAAGTAGGTGGGCGTTGGCCGAAGGTCTCCTGCCTGTGCGCCTGCCTGTGCCTTGGCAGACAGGTCGCACGCAGACAGGCCTGACCAAGCCCGATTCGCCCCTTCGACAAGCGCGTGTTGGGCGAAGGTCTCCTGACCGAGCCCGGTTCGCCTCGGTCAGGAGATGCTTTGGATATGCTCAGCACAGGCTCTTCAGCGATCAAAAGGCCGTTTCTGAACCGAATTCAACATTGTCAGGCTACTCAGGCGCCGGTACGGGATGCTCCGGTTCTCGACCTTCGATGACGGCCAATACATCCTTGACCACCATCGCCATGCGCAACAGCGCCTCTTCGGTGTGGGCTGCCATGTGAGGTGAGACAACGACGTTGTCCAACCCGAGCAGCGCGCTATCGGCCGGCAGCGGCTCGGGATCGAACACGTCCAAGCCGGCGCCCAAAATCCAGCCCTCCTGCAAGGCCTGCAGTAGCGCCGCTTGGTCAACCACCGGCCCGCGGGAGGCATTGATCAAGAACGCTCCGGGTTTCATCTTTCGCAGTGCGCCTCAGGGTTCGAACACGGCGTCCCCTCGTGGTCCGTTTCAAAAGTTCTTAGGGTAAAGCCCAGCTAGACGACTTGAGCGAAAGCGCCGGTCGAGGCGGGCGGAGGTCGCCCGTAGAGCCTAAAACGCCAGTGGAAGGCTCGTATCGAAGCCAAGCGGCTCTGGCGAGACCCGCTCCCTTGGTTTCGGTGGGCTACCCAGCACGCTCTCCGCGGAGTTTATCCTGAGCTTGCCGAAGGGCTACGAGCTACTCAACCAGCGGTCGCTAGTCAAGGATTACCCTAAGAACTTTTGGGAAGCACCACTCGTTGCCTGGCGATCACTTCCTGCGAGTGAGGCGGTGGCGTGCGAGGTTATCGAGAGCTCGCAGCCTCAGCTAGCTGGTTCGAAAGCTGGGTTGCAGTAGGTGGGTATGAGTTAGCGGGGCCCTCGCGGCCAGGCTGATGGCCGCTGCGGGATCCCACCACTGTTGAAGAAGACCAGCTCTTCAACACCTTCAGTAGCTTCCTACCATCCTTCTGGAAGGATGTATTCGTCTGCCCGCAGTCTCTCAGTCATGGGCACAGGTTTGTCCCAGTCTATCAATTCCCAAGGCTTTTTTGCCTCGGGCGCGGGGGCTTCTTTCTCAGCTACCTGGGGGGCGGTGGGCGCCACACAGGCCGCCAGCATGAGAACCGACAACAACACTAGCAAGGCAAGTACGTACTTTCGCATTTCCTGTCCTCCTCAGATATGATGTGAAAATTGAGGAATTGCAGGATCTTATCGCCATTTACAGCACCCACCTACCGATGCACTAGCGGAAGATAGGCGTGCTCGTTCCGTTCGATTGTGCCAAGCCGGCACACCTCAAGCGAAACATCATCCACGTACATCGCCGTGACGCCACCCGGCGCGGCGTCCTGATTCCGGTTGAAGGCCCCGAAGTACAGCCGAACTGACTTACCCGGATAGTGCTCGGTCAGACTGAGTGAGTCGAACAGCCACTGCTGCTCGTCCGATGTGTCACCGGCAAAACCTCGCAGTCGATTCCGAAGCTCGACATCGGGCTGCCGAACCTCGACGATCTGGCGGTCCTCCAAATCCGACGAGGCGGGGTAGTACCAATAAGAGAACGTCACACTCACAGCATCGGCCGGCACCACCAAATCCTGCCACACGGACGAGAAACTCAAGACATCGTCCGCTGGATCGAGGATACCGACTAGGGCAGAATGCTTGCCGGAGTGCGAACGGTGGCTCGTAATCCGGCCGCTGTACGCCGTTGTGGTAATGGTCCAAAACGCCTCACCATCCTCAAAGCTGGCGTTCTCGATAAGGTCGTCACACACCCACTCGGCCGGCGGTGGGGTAGGCGTGAGTGTCGGCCCCGGCGTCGAGGTCGGCGTAACCGGTGTGGGTGTGAGCGTTACCGTGGCCGTCGACGTAGACGTCGGCGTCAGGGTCACCGTCGGCGTGCCCGTCGCAACCGAAGTGGGTGTCGGGGTCGACGTTGTCTCACCGCACGCGAGCAACGAAACCTCGTCAATCCGCATGTAGGTCTTCTCGACGCCATCACCATCGTTTTTCACACCGAATACCAGCCGCGCGGTGAGACCTCGGTAGTCACTCAAGTCCACCACTGCCTCGCGCCACTCGCCACCGTTCGAGGCCGGCGCCCACACAACATCGATGCTGCGCCCCGACGAATCCCGGAGTTCAACGTAGCGCACGTCCCCATCGGGGTCGCTGGACAGGGTGTAGTACTGGAACGTGAGCTGAATTTGCCCTCCGTTGGCCGGCAGAGACACCGGCTGGGAGACCTCGGCGGTTGATTCCACATCGTCTTCGCCGTTTGTTAGGCCGAGGAAGATTGCACGCTCGCCACTGTGAGGGTTCCAGCTCGTCCAATGGACATGTTCGCCGGTAAGCATCCAGGCATCCGGGTTACCGTTGCCATCGGTATCGAGTTCGAAACCGCCGTTGGCGATCTGTTCGTCACAGCCGGCCGGCAGTGTGGCCGTGGGCGATACCGTCACCGACGGTGTGCGCGTCGGCTCGCCCCGGTGCTCGCTGATGCCAGCCTCGACGCGCTCACGAATGCTGGGCAGGAGATCAAAGGCGGCTTGACCGGGGCAAACAGTATGCCCAGGCAAGACCTCGCGGTGGCCGAGTACGCCATACTCGAATTCTGTGCCGGCCAGCGGACCCTCGTCGTACGGTCCGATGTTGTACTGGAGCCCCTTGGCGACGAGGAAATCCACCAGCGAATCAAGGGTCGCGCCCGGCGGTTCGACCTCCGAGTACGTGCCGATGAGGGCCACGCCGATGCTGCCCCAGTTATACTGCAGCGCGTGGCCGCCGACGACCGTCTCGCCATCATCGTTCTCCCCTCCGTAGCGTCCCTCGAAGATCCGCCCCTGATTATCGATCAGGAAATTGTAGCCGATATCGTCCCAGCCGCGCGTGTAGGCATGGTAGTAGTAGATGGCGCGGACCGCCTGATAGCCGTCCTGGTCGTTGGGCGACACCGTGTGATGAACGACGAACTTGACCGGCGTGCGATATTCGGGCGGCCAGTTCGCCGGCTCGTGGCAACTGCTGTTGCACCACTCGTCGCGCGCGATGACCGCCGGCTCGGGCTGGGTGGCTGGGTGGCTGGGTGGCTGGGTGGCTGGGTGGCTGGGTGGACCGGCCGGCGCATCGATGTAGGTCAGCGTCAGTCCATCAAGCCGAGGCTTCAGTGTTCCCGAATCCGGACTGGTCAGGGTGACGCGATAACGCAGGAAGTGACCGCGAACGAACGCCAACTCCGACCAGCCCTGTCCCGAGGGTGTCGAAGAGCTATCGAGTGGTTGATAGCGCCCGCCGTCGCCCGGCGGCAGCGGGACCCACTCCGACCACGTCGACCCGTCCGTGCTGGCCTGGACACGAATGTCGAGCGTCGTTTCTCCATGCTCAGCATCATGCGGCAATTTGGCCTGCCAGTTGCCACCCACGGCGATGAAGGGGAAATCAGCCTCCAGTACAGGCGACGTATACGTCGCCGCGACAGCGTCATCGCTCAACACGAGAGAGGCATCGGTCTCCTCGCTAATCAGCAAGCCGTCGACCTCGCCGTCCAACCAGTCCAGCCGGCTGCTGAAACGCCACTGGCCGCCCTGGGTCTCGTTCGAAGGGGGTGTGGAGGTCGGCGCCGGCCCGGTGGCCGGGGTGACGTCCAGCACTCCACCCGCCGCCGACACTGCCCCCGTGAAACCATCGCTGAAATGAAATTCGTAGGTGTGGGAGCCGGCTTGCAGGGTGGTGGTGTACGCGTACCTTGCATTGCCCATGAGCGACATGGGATGCGCCCGACCATTAACGTAAACATCTGCGGTGGCCGGCGGATCCCCCTCGGGGTCGGCGTAGGTGATTTCGAAACGCACGGCGCTGCGGCTATCGGGAACGTCCGGGGAAGCCGACGGTGCGCTGAGTACGGGTGGCTGGGGGGGGGAAACCACTACACCCTGGTAGAAGTAGCGCAGAATCTCGTCAAAAGTAGCGCCCCAATCAGCCAGGACCGAAGCACCCAATTGAGACAGACCGACGCCGTGACCGTGCATGAAGTCGAAGGGGGCGGGATCGGCCACGCTGCGCAGGTACGGTCGCGGGCTCGCGAAGACATCCTCGCTGTTGCGGGTGCGGCCGTCTGAGTGAGCGAAGAAGAAGGCTTCGATGAGCCGGCCGGCGTACTGAGGCGCGACGCCGTGAGTTTCAAGCACTGCTTGATCCGTCGTATCGTATCGACGGACCGGATCGTACACCTGGGTGCGCACTGTGGTATCGACGTTTGCGTCCAGGTCGGGTTCGCACTTGCTGGGATCGCCGGCGGAATCCGGGAGGCAGCGGGTGGCGGCGTAGGAACGGGCGGCAGCAGCCTGAGCTTTCAGCGCTTCCAGCGGTCGGTGCGGCCCAATCTCCACCGGCACGACACCTCGCAAATACTGGTCGATGTCCATCACGACGATGGTGTCTTCGGGCATAAGAACCCGGACTGTACGCGGTACTGTCTCGACGTCGGTCCGGAAATCGATGGACGGTTGTAGAGACTTGAGCCTCGGGCCTTCGACTCTTCGCCGCGTGAGCAGCTTCTGGTCGATGAGGGTCGCTTCGGCGTCCGTCGGGTGAGCCGGCACCATCTCAAACAGCAGTGACGGCCGCTTACCGGCTCGTGTCGCGATAAGTTCGGGCGAATGCACGGGGCGTCCCAACAATGTCATACCGATGTAGCCCCGAACAATGGCGTGGACGTCGTAGACGCCAGGTGGGAGGATCAAATGAAAATAGCCAGCACTATCCGTTTGGGTGGTAACACCGCCGGCCTCGACCTGGGCGTCCGCGAGGGGCTCGTCCGTCAGGATACTGAC
>JAANWY010000390.1 GCA_018263655.1 Anaerolineales bacterium
CCTTCGACCATCGACAGAACCCTTCGCCGCCGGCTGCGGCACCCCAGTATCCCCACCACGCCGCGGACGACGTCCGTCGTCCGCTATTCGTGCCGGAGGCTGAGACTCTGGCGCAGGTTCGTCATTCCCCTTCGAGCTGGCCGACCCTCCGCCGGTTGATGGCGTGCCCCCGCGCAACCCGCGCACGGGCGACTCAACGCCTGCCACGTCTCCACGCACCTCGTCTGCACCCTCGCCTATGGAACTCGTGGCGAACGTGGACGGCGGCGCCTCCGGTGACTCGGGCGCCTGTTGCAGCGCCGGAGCATGCGACAGCGGCAAGGGCACAACACCAGCCAGAGATTGTATCAGAGCCGTCAGAAACGGTGCGGCTTCCGCCGCCTCCACCCCAGACCGCGGCAATCGACGGGCGGTCCTGCCTGGCGCTGATCGGCCGGCAGACGGCGAAGAAACCTCGCTGAGCAGCAGGTCTACTGTCATGGTATCTGGCCTAGTATCTGGCCTACGATCGTCCCTCGGTCACGGCGGCCCTCAGCATAGCAAACCGCTTGGCCTGGAGCCGCGACAGAGCTTGGTAGTGGATGGCCGTGTCTGCTAGCGTGACCATCTCTCGGTCAATGTCTACGTTGTTTTGATCGTTCCGTGCCGTCGTGTTGGAGACTTGTTGTACCTGAGGCGCTAGATCTGCCCCCATCTGTCCCTCAGTGGTGAGGTGGTGTGCATGGGTACGCACCAGTTGGAGCTCTCCGGACTCATTATCCCAGTCACCACGTGGCTCCAACGCTCGCTGCAACTTCTCCTCGAAACTCACCAGGCCGGCTTTGAACCCCGGCGTCTCGGCATTGGAGATGTTATGGGCGGTCACTTGCTGCCGCAGAGCCATCCCACTCAAGGCTGACTGCACCACGTGTGTCGTGAAATCGTTAAGGATCCCGTTCTTCATGAGTCTATGTCTCAGTCTATGTCTCAGTCTATGTCTCTCTACAATGCTGGGCGAAGGTCTCCCGACCGAGCCCCGTCGAAGAGCCCGTATACGCCTCGGTCAGGAGACTCTCGGCGAGCTTGGATTCCACTTTCCACTTTCCCCCTTCCACTTTCCACATTTCCACTTACGCTTCCCACTCCTGATACTGATCAACAAAGTTCATGACTCGGTTGACGTACGTTCGGGTCTCACGATAAGGCGGGACACCCTCATAGCGCTCGACTGCGCCGGGGCCGGCGTTGTAGGCCGCCAGCGCCAACGGCATGCTGTGAAAATGATCAAGCATCTGGCGCAGATAGCGAGCTCCTCCGTCGATGTTTTCAGCCGGATCAAAGGGGTCCTCGACCCCCAGCGACCGAGCTGTACCGGGCATGAGTTGCATCAGCCCCTGAGCGCCGGCGCTGGAGACAGCCCGTGAGTTGAAGTTAGACTCAGCCTTAACGACCGCTTGCAGCACATCGGGGTCGAGGTTGTACCGTCGCGCAGCATCCTCAATCAGATCAGAAAATGCCGTTGGCTGACTGTCAGACTGGCGATCAGATCGGTCGTACGCTCGGGATTGCCTCTGCTGCGCCACCTCATAGAGCTGTTTGAACAAGTGGCGAAACAGCAACCGTTGCAGTGGTTTGATAAGATCAATCAGCATCTGTATCCTCTTCCTTTCGGGCTGCGAGGCCCTCTGGATCCGATGTTGGGCGGGCCGGCGTGCTCACTGGCGCTGTCCCGCGCCGATTGAACCCCGTGATGGCCGACTCGTCGATCAGTCGAGCTTCGGTCTCTTCGAGCGTCTCTACGAAGCGCCGAAACTGACGCGCTTCCAATTCCGTGAGCACCTCCATATCCTGTTGGGCTTTCAGGAGCTCCTCCCGTTTGACAGACGCCTCGGCCTCTAGGTCAGCCACCGCAGCGCGTTGTTGCTTCAATCGCTCGGTCAGGCTCTGCCGATAGAACTCGACCCGCCTTACGGCCTCAATGCTCAGCCCATCCTGGCCGAAAAGAGCCTGTAAGTCAGCATGGCTCTGTTTCACTTCTGCGACCAAGCCATCACGCACAGCCCGCGCCTGCCTGACCTTGCGCTCCACCTT
The DNA here is from genome assembly GCA_018263655.1 of Anaerolineales bacterium. Lineage (GTDB taxonomy): Bacteria > Chloroflexota > Anaerolineae > Epilineales > JAANWY01 > JAANWY01. The sequence goes on from JAANWY010000390.1 coordinate 2,071, forward strand.
TGCAAGCTCCACCTGGCGCATCTCCACGATGCTCTCCCGGTAGGCCAGAACTGCTTCTAACGAAAACTTAAAGCCAGCCATTTACCAGTTGGAAAATAGAGAATGGATGATGGAGAATGGACGTCTCCCCCTTCCCCCTTCCACCTTCCACTTTCCACAACCTAATCTCCAGCCTCCCCGAAGATCGTCTGCAACCGTTCCAGCGTCTCTGCGTAAGGCGTAAACTCATCAGGCGGTTGGCGCAAGAACTCTAGCGCCCGAGGCCGCACGCGCAGAGCATAATCGATGTTCGGGTTACTTCCAGATTCATAGGCGCCGATATTGATCAGATCGGCTGCTCGATCGTAGGTCGCCAGGACATCGCGGAGCTGACCGGCCAACTTGAGCTGATCTGGCTCGGCAACTACCGGCATGACTCGACTGATGCTGTCGAGTACATCGATGGCCGGATAGTGACCCTCGGCGGCCAGCTCCCGGGACAGCATGATGTGGCCGTCCAGAATGCTGCGCACCGTGTCGCTGATGGGCTCGTTAAAGTCATCAGCCTCGACCAACACAGTGTAGAAGCCCGTAATGCTTCCGCTCTCCGAGGTGCCAGTGCGCTCCATCAGACGGGGCAACAGGGCGAAAACAGAGGGGGGGTACCCCTTGGTCGTCGGCGGCTCTCCAGCCGCCAGCCCCACCTCGCGTTGGGCCATGGCAAAGCGGGTGACCGAGTCCATGAGAAAGACCACGTCCGCCCCCTTATCCCGGAAGCTCTCGGCGATGGTCGTGGCCACAAGCGCACCTTTGAGCCGCACCAGCGGTGGCTGATCCGAGGTAGACACCACAACGACTGCTCGCTCCAAGCCCTCGGGACCCAGGTCACGCTCCAGGAATTCCTGGACCTCTCGGCCGCGCTCGCCAATGAGAGCCACGACGCTGACGTCGGCCAGGGCACTGCGCGCAATGCACCCCATAAGCGTGCTCTTCCCCACGCCGCTGCCGGCGAAGAGGCCAATCCGCTGCCCTTTGCCGCAAGTCAGCACGCCGTCAATGGCCCGGACGCCAGTTGTCAGCGGTTCACGGATAGGCTGTCGCCCCAGCGGGTGTGGCGGCGTGCTGTAAACTGGACGCGTCTGCCCACCCAAGACCGGCCCTTCACCGTCGATAGGTTGGCCCAGTCCGTCCAACACTCGCCCCAGGAGAGCCTCCCCTACGGGCACGGTCAAGAAGTCTCCACTGGCAACGACTTCACTCCCCGGCTGGATGCCATCGGTACGTCCCAGCGGCATCACCCGTAGGCGCCGGCCGTGAAACCCGACAACCTCGGCCGGGACCGGGGGGGAGCCGGCGCCAGGGAAAATCCGGCACAACTCGCCAATCTGAGCCGCTAACCCTTCCACTTCGACAGTCAAGCCCACCACATTCGCGACCTGCCCCTGACAAACAACGGGGGTCAAGGCATTCAAAATCCGGTGATACTTGCTCAGATCCACCGCGTGCAGGGGGGGAGTTTGCGCAGAGGTGTGGAGACCAGAACTTGTCCGCTCCCCTGTTCCTCTGCTCTTCTGCTCAGTCCCGCGTTTCTTCGTTCCCGTTTTCATTGGCCGTCGCTTTGTCAAAAGCGTACTTGATCTGTACCAACTGAGTATCGATCCGGGCATCCACTGTCCCGGCCTCAGTGTCGATGACGCAACCGCCAGGCTTGACGCGCCGATCAGCCAAGATTTCCCATCGACGGTTCGGCGGCCCTGGGGACCCTCCCGAGCCCGCCGAGGGGCCTGTTGGAGAATCATCATGCTCCAATGCCTCAGCCCAGTATTCGCGCAACACCTCGACGTCTCGCGGGTTGAGGCGGATGGTCAACACATCGCCGGCATTCGCGTGTTCGATCGCATCGGCCACGAGGCCGACCGTCACTTCAGGGTTAAGCTCGACGACTTCCCCGATGACTTTCCGGGCCACGTCGATGACGAGTTCGACAATCTCAGCCTCGGCGCCGGCAATGAGGGCTGCTTTGAAAGAGGCGGCCTCTTCCATAAGTTGGTAGACGACGTTCAGCTGCTCCAGAAGCTCATCCCGGCCGGCGCTCAAGCCCTCTGCATAGCCGGTTTCGTAACCCTCGCTATGCCCCTCTCTTCGCCCTTCCTCGCGCGCTTGATCACGAAGGGCCTGGCTTTCAGCTTCGGCCTGAGCCAGCAAGGCGTTCGCCTGTTCTTGTGCCTGGGCCAGCAGTTCCTCTGCCTGCGTCTTGGTTCTTTCGAGGACTTCAGTCCAGTGATTCAACTCTTCCAGTTCAGCGTGGTGTATGCGGACCGGAACCCGGCCGCGCAACTGCGCGCCTCCATCCTGCCGGCTAGATTGAGCCTCCCCTTCACTGCGATATCGTCTGGGAACCCGACCTCTGAACCGAGGTTTCTCCTCCGATGTGTCCGTACCCATTAGACCAGTGTTTCCGCAGCTTCGCCCCGCGCGATGACGATTTCTTCTGCCTCTGCCAACTGGCGCACGACCTCACCGATACGCTGCTGCGCCTCCTCCACATCTGTCAGGCGCTGCGGCCCCGTGGCCGCCATCTCCTCCTGCAACATTTCTCGCGCGCGGCTTGACATGTTGCGGAAGATGAGTTGCTGGATTTGCATTGACACACCTCTCAAGGCCAATGGAAGGTCTCTCGAGTCTACGTCCCGCATTACCCGTCGCACTGCTGTGTCATCCAACAGTGTCAAGTCTTCAAAGACGAACATCTTCTTGCGGACCTGCTCTGCCAGCTCTGGGTCCGCCTTGAGATGCTCCAAGATGTTTTTCTCGGTACCGCGACTCGCCCTTTTCAGAATGTCCACCAGGGAATCAATCCCCATCTCAGTTCCGCCCCCGGCCCGGGACAACATGGGGGCCAGTCTCTTACTGAGGCCATCCTCTACCTCGCTCAACACTTCTGGCGCCACGCGCTCCATCCGCAGGAGGCGCTCCGCCAATTCCTGCTGCAACTCTGGACTCAGCTGGGACAGAATCTCGGCCGCCCGACGCGGTTTGAGGTGAGATATGATCACAGCCGTGATTTGCGGATGCTCGCTCTCCAAGAACTTGGCAAGTTGGGCGGTATCTGCCCCCTCCATGAAACTAAACGGCCTGCCACTCTGGCCACCCATCTGGATGCGTCTGATGAAGTCATTGGCGCTGGACTCCCCCATCATTTGTGCCAGCATGTCCCACACATGGTCCCCACCTGACGTGGGCAACCCCCCCGCCGCCTTGGACAGCTCGAAGGCTTCGTCCATAATGCCGCCCTGGACGTCGCTGTCAACCATTGACATATCGTCAAGGTTCAACAGTTCGCCCGTCACCTGTTCGATCTCTGGCTCGGAACAGTACCTCAGTACATCGGCCGAGATCCCTGGCCCCAGGGTAGCGAGCAATATGGCCGCCTTCTGCGGTCCGGATGTCTTGATCATCCTCGTGGTTACTCCTCATTCAACCAGCGCTGAACAACCCGAGCAATAGTGTCTGGATTCTCTTCGGCCAGCTGGATAAACCGCTTGCGCCGGCGAACTTCCGCTAAATCCAGGTCCATTCCTTCTGGCTCTTCCTCTTCTATCTGTGCCTCCATCTGATCCAAGAGGGTGGTAGCCGGCGCCGGGCTCCCTTCCAGCATATCTGGCGTCCCCTCCAGAACATCTACTGAACTCTCCGGTCTAGCTGCTGGACCCTCGAGCTGCGGCACCGGCGCTGGCCCCAAGTCCACAAACACCCGCTCTTCCAGCCGGCGGAAGGTGCGTCGCACGAAGAAGAGAAGGAAAAGCACGCCCAAGACGGCGGCTCCTACCCGGGCCAGCTCCATGTACTGAGCGCGTCGCTGCGCGTCCTCCATCGCCTGCACGTCCTCTCCCAGTTGATTGTCGAACGACAACAGGTCAACTGTGACCGTATCCCCCCGAGAGCTGCTGTAGCCGATGGCCGCCTGAACCATTTGCTCGATAGCCGGCTGCTGAGCCACCAGATTGGCATCATTGCTGTCCAGAAGGACCGCGACTGAGAGACGCTTGATGTCGCCCGGAGCGTTAACCGTGTGCATTACGGTCTTGGATACCTCATAGTTGACGGTCGCATCATGGCGGATGAGGCCGGCTCCGCGCGTTCCGGTGATCGCCGGCTGATAGACGGGCACCACGTTGGCATCCACACCTGGTACCCCTCCGCTGACCGTGATGCCATCGGTGGTTTCGAGCGTCTGGCGGAGACTACGGATCACGCCGGCCTGACTGCCGGTTTCGGGGTTGAACTCTTCGCTCGTTGTCTCGACCTGAGCCCAATTCAGATCGGCGTTCACCTTTACCACAGCCTTATTGAGTCCGAGGGCGGTATTCAACATCTGCTGGAGTCGGCTCTCCAGGTCGCGCTCGACATCCCGTTCGGCACTTATCTGGGCCATGCTTAGGCGCAAGCCCGATTTGTCCGCCGCCTGGCTGGCTGCCCCTTCGGCCAGTACTCGCCCGTGCACATCCACGATGGTGGCGTTGTCGGCTTCCAATCCTTCGACGCTGCTGGCGACCAGGTTCCCGATCCCCCAAATTTGATCCTCTCTCAATGAACGACCAGGCTGCAGCTTGAGCATCACGGAGGCCGTTGGCTTGGCTTGATTCTCGGTGAACAGCGCCTCTTCCGGAATCACCAGGTGGACTCGCGCCTGTTCAACGCCATCCAGGGCGCCGATGGTGCGGGCCAGCTCCCCTTCCAGTGCTCTCTGATAGTTGACCCGCTGGCTGAATTCCGTCATCCCCAGATTGCCCAGACCGCCCTGATCGAACAACTCAAAACCGACAGTCCCGCCGCGCGGCAGTCCCTGCCGCGCCACATCCAATCGCACTTTGTTAAGGTCCTGCGCGGGGACTTGGATCGTCGTGCCGTCCCCGGTGAGTTGATAGGCCACCCCCTGTTTCTGGAGGATGTCGACAATCTCGGCCGCATCTTCCTCACTCAAGCCGGTGTAGGCCGTCGTATAGTTAGGCCGGCCGGCCCATATGACGAAGAGCAGCAACGCCAGCAGACTGCCAAGACCCAGCGCGCTGATGAGAAGTCTTTGGCGACGGTTCATTCCGTCCCAGGCGCGTATTATTTCATTCCACAGTTGTTGGATGGCGTTCATGTCGTAGTCTCGTAGTCATGTAGTCTAGTAGTCTGGTAGTCGGATGGTTCGGCAGTTCGATAAGTATCGATCCCCCGACCAATCGACCAACAGACTAACCGACTATCACACCTGCATGCGTTGGATTTCCCGGTAAGCTTCGACAAGCTTATTCCGCACCTGGAGCGCCAAGCGCAACGAGAGATCCGCTTCCTCCACGGCGATCATCACATTGTGTAACTCAACTGACTCACCAGCAGCTAAGCGAGCCACGGCCTCATTCGCCTCGGAATTCACCTGATTCAGGTCGTCTACAGCCTGAGTCAGGAGCCGGCCAAAGGTCTCAGCCGCCTCCTTGGTCCCGCCGGCGGACTCAGCCTCAGTGCCCGCTGCTGAGCTGCTCAACGCCTGGAGGGCGAGATCACGAGCGCTCTGAATTTCACCAACAGACATCTCCACCTCCCTGGCAACCGTTCGCTACCATCCAATCCTCGCCTCTGGCCGAGGTCTCCCTCAACATGCTGGACGAGGTCTCCCACATCGCTGGACGAGGTCTCCCTCAATATGCTGGACGAGGTCTCCCTCAATATGCTGGACGAGGTCTCCCGACCGATGTCCCCTCGGCGGCGGCGGTCAGGAGACCTTGCCGAGCACAGGAGTAGGAGACCTTGCCGAGCACAGGAGTAGGAGACCTGCCGAACAATGAGTGGTCGCCTATGGTCGCCTACGGTCGCCTACGGTCGCCTACTACCGTCCAATCTCCAGAGCCGCCGACGCCATAGCCTTGGTGGCGTCTATGACTACCACATTGGCCTCGTACGATCGCCGCGCCGCCAGCATATCTACCATCTCAGTCACAGTGTCTACGTTGGGCATCTGAACCATACCCGTATCCGGGTCCGCATCCGGGTGACTGGGATCGTGCACCAATGGCCCCGGGCGTTGATCTTCCACGATCCCATCGACTTGAACACCCCGCCCCATCCTCTGATGGCCCGACGACGTCCAGGCAACTGAGTCTTCACGGGGCATAAATACCACACGCTTGCGCTGGTACGGACCGCCCTCCGGAGTGCGCGTTGTGTTCGCATTGGCAATGTTGTTGGCAATAATGTCCATCCGCAGTCGCTGTGCTGTAAGGGCCGCACCGCTGGTGATCAAGGTTCGTCGTAAGCTCATCTCACAACCCCACATTCACGTTGATTTTAGAGCATCCACGATAGGACTGACACCGTCAGGGCGGAACAGGGCCTGGTGAGAAAAGGCTTTGTCGTGACCTCCGCCCGCCTCATTGGCGACGATCCAGTAACTATAAGCCAGGAAGTCTGGTTCCCGTTGAGCCATGTGCGCGTAGGACTGGCGGACGCGCTCCACCTGATCTTGGACAGTGAAGTCACCGCCAGGATATATGCCGCCCTCTGTGCCGACCATGGGCATCTGGCGCCCCAGCTCGTCCTGGATGATGTCAGCGTAACGCCGATAGCGGAAGAACCCCTTGCCATCCCCTGAATCGTAGTTGTGCACGCTAAGCCAGGCCTGGTCGAGCACGTCTACCTGGCCGCGCTTTTTTAGTTCTTGCAAAGCTGTACGCAGGAACTGCAAGTCGTCCATCTCTCCACCGGGGCTGAGAGCGCCAAAGCCGGGCAGCCCGCCGGCTCGCACGACAGCTCGTGCCGCCGGCACCCACAGATCCAGATAGCGGCCGACATCCGGATCACGGCCGCCGTTTTCAAACCGCAGGTTCGGCTCATTGTAGAGCTGGAAATAGTGTACACCTTTATCCCGGTAGTGTCGCACTGCCGCCTCCAAATCCTCCGGCGGTATAGGGTTCAGGCCCGCAGTGTAGATGCGCATTACGGGCATGATGCCGGCCTGTGTGAGCCGTTCCACCAGGTAATCATTGCGCTCAGTGTCAGCGCCTTCATTCAGGATCACAGCCCATTTGATCTTCATCTCCTGTAACTCCCGAACGAAGCGGTCAACGACACCCTGGCTCTGAGAAACGGTGGGGATCCAGTGCATCCCGCGACCATTGTCGCCGGCTGGACGCGGGAACTGGCTGAGCGGCGGAGCCGAGGGCTCCTCAAGTAGCGTTGCGAGGGAGTGGAGAAATGCCTGCAGGCGTTTCTCCACCCTGAAACTCGTTGAAGGATCAATCCTCTCTTCTCGGCTCCTTGGCTCCTTCGCTCCTTCACTCACCTGGCTCGGCCACGGGATGCGGTCAGGGTCTGTCCCCAGGAGAGCGCGCAGTGTAGGGGAGGAAGAACGAGTGAATGGCGCATCAGCGGGCAGGGGGGCAAAGGGGGCATCGCCGGACGGTTCCCCTCCCATACCACCCGCGTCAGATTCCTGCCGGCCGTTCAACCCACCCACGGGGTGCGTCGAGCCGGTCGAAATGGCGCTTTGCACAGCTTTCTCAAGCAGCCCGGCAAAAGCCTCCAAGCCAGAAGCTCTGACCTGGAAGGGGTACCCGGCGACCCCGGTCGATGGCATTACGGCAGGCTCCGCCTCGATCCGGGACGGCATGTTCGTCAAGTCTTCGCCAATTCGCTCTATCATTCTATAGACAGGCCTCGTAACGACATACGGGATGCGGTCATCGGCCGCATCACCGTATACCCATGATCAATGGAATCTGCATGTAGTATACCAAGGCCTGACTAGATTGTCAGTAAACGCTACGTAAGAATCCCGTGACAGAGCGGCGAATGGGCAGGATTGCCTGTTCAAACACATGCAGCTTCATGCGAGCACGAGCCAGTTGCTCTGCCAACCGCTGCTCACGCTGAGTAAGCCGCGCATTCTCGATAGCAACGGCCACCTGGCCGGCCAGCACACTTATCAAATCACGATCGCCTGGAGTGAACGGGCGCTCAGTTCCCTCCAACTTGGTCAAGTTAAGTACGCCGAATGTGCGCCCTCCTACAGTCAGAGGAGCACACACGGCAGAGGCGATCTCCTCACTCTGTAACGCCGCTGCGAGTTCGGATGGCATTGGCGAACGCTGATCCAACAGCAGTGGTTCGCCGTGCATCACCGCCCAGCCGGCGACGCCTTCACCAATAGGCGTGCGCGTCGAGCGTATCACATCCCGAGGAAGCCCTTGCGCTGCGACGATGGTCAATTCACCTTGTTCTTCCAGCATCATTGAGGCTCGATCTGCGTCACTCTCTTGGGTAGCTACTTTGACCACTTGGTTGAACAAAGCCTCCAGCGTCGTTGTATTCATTAACGAACGGCTTAGCTCGTAGAGAGGCAGCAACGTCTTGAGGCGAGCGTTCTCCTGTCGCAATCTCCGTTGCTCGAAGGCGTGCGACACAGCCTGGTGCAACTCAGCCGGCGTGAATGGCTTCAGAACAAAGCTTGAAATGCCATTGTGTAGCGCGTCTACGGCGAGCTCCATTGAGGGATAGCAAGTCGTGACCACGCCCATGACGTCCGGTTGGCATGATCTAATATCTTCGTAGAGCGAGAGGCCATCTCGGTCCGGTACCCGGAAATCCACGATGACTAGATCGAGAGGCGTTTGGTGGCCAATCTGTGTGGCCCTCTTACTATCTGCGGTTGTGTAGACTGTGTGGCCATTGCCACCGAGGAGGCGGTTATAGAGCTCCAAAAGATCTGGTTCTCGGTCAACAGCCAGGATATGCTACTAGCTCGACAATGTCACATTACCGCCCCACGTTGGCCGAAGGTCTCCTGTGCGGGGCACGCAGACAGGAGACCTTCGGCGATCAGTAGTTGCCAGATTCTTGAGTACGTGCCGCTGCCTGGGAGACTGGTTTCGCAACGACGATCAGTCGGTACGCATTGCCTGTCGGCGGCCAGCAGGTCACCAGAGTCAGACGCTCATCAACTGTGGGCCCTACCCACTGGGCATTCTGGTACCTTTGTTCCGGCGGTGCGCCGAGCTCACGCAGCAGGAAGGTATCCTCCACAGCATAGCGAAACTCTTCCTCCGCAGCGTAGAGAGAGACTGAATCCCCAGGGAGCAGGCGCCACAGATCCTCGAATACTCGGCCCTGGATGTTGTGATGGCCCGAGAGCACAACGTTACCGCGCTGACCCGGGAAAGATGAGCCCACCTGGTAGCCGGCTGCGTCGGCCGGCACCGACCACTCAGTGACTTCCACACCATCCTGTTGTGTGTTTCGCCACTGCATGGGCCGCACCGGCGCGTCTAGATCGATGCTCGGGGCCACGACCCGCTCAGGGGGGAACCGGGCCGGCGATGTACGCTTCATAGCCTTGACCGGCGTCGCCGTGACGCCCGGCTCCACTAGCGTCGCCGTCGCCGATGGCACGACGGGATAAGGCCGGATAACCTCTTCCGGCACAGTGAACTGAGGCGTTTCGGGCTGGCTCTGACAAGCAACGGCCGGCAGGACCAAGGCACAGACCAGCAGCATGATGATAGTGCGAGTCATACGGTTTGAGGGGCCGGTGAACCTAAACTCGCTGATTGAGAAGCATCAGAGTGGGCTGGAACTGTGCCCCCTGCTTCTCCAGTCTGCGGTCCAGGCTGCAATCGTTCATCTTCCGAACTGGCAACTGGGGGTTCGGCCGATGACTCACTTTGTCCACAGTGGCTGGACAAGCACGCCTTCGCCAGGAGCTGCGCCGGCAGCCCCATGTCCTCCGCATCCAGATCGTCAGTCTGCCCATCCAGAACCGGCGTCACTTGAGTCAACAGCTCTGCTGCTGGCTGCATCTTGGGGATAAGTGTGAGACACCACTCGGCATCACGCTCTGGCTCGACAGAATCGTCGTCGCCCCCACCGTCTGGGTTCGGAAACGTCAGCCAGCGATCCATCGGAGCCCGCCCAACTTCATGGAACAGAGCGGCCCATTGCAGGCTCTGAGCCTCTGGCGGGTGCAACCCGTTGGCGCCGGCCATTGCCAGGGTAGAGCGCGTAAGGGCTTCGGCGCATTCCTTGACAGCCGGCGAACCGACGTCCAGGGCCGTGAGCAACAGGCCGGCGCCAGCTACATAGAGGCCGGTTTCCGGCGAGGGCTCACGCCGTGCCCCGAGCCCCGTCGAAGGGCTGTCAAAGGGTTGAGCGCTGAACAGTTGACTGAAGTAGTTGGCCAGGCAAACCACAAACAGCTCCCGCAGCTCGGAAGGCGCGTCCCCCTCGTTCTCCGCCCAGGTACACGTGAGCACCCCGATGGGTTCATCAGCGTGAAACAGGCCGGCCACTACGCGCGAGCTCTCATTCGCGTCGGCGTCGCCCACCCGCAGGGCTTGCGATGACAGCGCTGCCAGTTCATCCGTCGTGGCAACCTGCCCCCCTGTCAGGGCAGCCAGCGTCGTGGATTCCTCCTCAAGCTCCGGGTCTGAAGCTTCGCCTTGGGGTTCCCCGTCTCGCTCGGCGGAATGCTCTGCTTGATCGGTTCCAATCGGCAACCCGCGGAAGAGTTCGTCGAAGGGGCCTGTCTTGAGCGACGTCCTGAGCCTGTCGAAGGGCTTGTCGAGCGGGGACGACTGCCAGGCACGCCGCTGGGAATGGACGGTGCTGGCCAGATGCAGCTGAACCTCCTCTGAATGCGAACCGTTCGAATGCGAACCGTTCGAATGCGAACCGTTCTGCTGCAGCCGGCTCAGCACCCCCCCAATACCGGGGAGTTGTCGCCAAGATGCCAACCAGTCCGACTCCCTGGCCGCCAGGAGCCAGAGCGCCGCGCTCTGGCAGCCTAGTGCTTTCTCCGTGGCTTTTACAGCCGCCTCTGCCCATTGATCCAGCTCGGTCGCTACTCCGACCGCGTCGTTAACGACAACGAGTGCTTCAATGATTGATTGATTCATAAGACCAAAGGTCTCCACCAGTACTGTTCCTTATTCGATCAGTTCTTCCNGCGTCTCCACTCCCAGCACATCGCCGGGCGGCACTTCACGAATGACCTCCCCGGACGTTGCGTTAACGACCTTGATTCGCACATCCCGACTTTCGCGATCCACAAGAAAGCTGACGCGGATGGGGGACAACTGGGCCATCAGCTGCTTGATCTTCTCGCTCAAAGCGTTCATGGCCGTCGAATCCTGTGCTTCCCCACCCTCCTCCGCTGGCGCGACACGCTTGGGCGCCCCTTCCTCACTCTGGTTGGTTGTCGCCCCGGTGCTAGGTACCTCAGCCGGCAACCGCAGAATCGGAGATCGCTTGGCAGCACCAATGGCTTGAACCTTGTCTGCGGGATCAGCCATTGCTTCACCTCCTCTCGAGTCACGATACTTCGCAACTAGATCCTCCTATGCATTTATCTTATCGGCACTTACGGCGCAATCTTTAGAGCTGCACGGTGAATTTTGCGTGAAGATTAGGCCGTTCCAGTCTGGTTATCTTCGGCGATAAGCATGCTCACAGGTGTTCCCCACTTTCGATCAGGTGTCAGCAAATTTCGTTTGTAGGGCGGATTTGCTAACCGCCTCAGCTAGCGTCGGATAGCAAGTCCAACCTACTTTGATCAGGTGAGGCGCTCCCCCAAGCAGGGGGCTGCGAGGAAGATGAGCGCCCCACCCTGATCGCGAATCAGACGCCGGTTGTCAGGCCCGCCACGAGTCCCAGAGCGAAGAGCCCTTATGTTACGCGAGGGCCTCCTTATATTGGATACTGGCCGAAGGTCTCCTTATGGCCAATGTTGGCCGAAGGTCTCCGACCGAGCGGCGTCCTGAGCTCCGTCGAAGGGCCCATTGCGCCTCGGTCGGAGACCTTCGGCGATCAGAGAAGACCGGGACCTTCGGCGATCAGAGAAGACCGGGACCTTCGGCGATCAGAGAAGACCGGGACCTTCGG
>JAANWY010000391.1 GCA_018263655.1 Anaerolineales bacterium
CGAAGCGACGTCCTGAGCGGCGTCCTGAGCGGCGTCCTGAGCCTGTCGAAGGGCCTGTCGAAGGGCCTGTCGAAGGGATGCTCCATGGGTTGCCCCCTGAACGCTTACAAATGTTCTACACTAACACCGCTGTGGCCGGTCTCCTGACCGTGCCTGCCTGTGCCGGGGCACCTGTCCGCGTGCCCCGCACAGGCAGACGCAGACAGGAGACCTTCGGCGATCAAAAGGTATCTTCTCAATATATGGGGGGACATGTAGGACGATTTGGTAAATCGTCGGGTCGAAATACCATTTCGACCTACATAGCCCCGAAATATTGAGATGATACATCAAAAGTCTGTTGGGGAAAGTCAATCCCCCAATCCGGCACCCATAACCTCGAGATATTCGTGCCAGCCGGCCTCGAAGTCATCGAATTCAACCCCCAGCACATCGGGGATCAAGGTCCCCCAGCTTTCATATCGTGACGCACGCTGGATCACCTCTCCCAGCTTGGCGCGACCGTGGGCCTCGACCAGATAAGCGACGGCCGTGTCGTAAAGATACCCAATTGTGGGCTCGACACGCAGTTCGGTCCAGGTGAGCCGGCCACGCAACGACGGACGCACCTCCGACTGAAGCATCCCTCTAACCGCCCGCCGGCGTGGCTCCGTCCACGGCAGTTCAGACGCCCACTGCTCCACCTCCCAGCGCGCGATAGCTTCCAACAGCGCGTCGGCAAAGGGCGTATCCGCCGGCCCGGCTCGGGCGGCAACCACTCTGCGAGCCAGCGCAAGGCCCGTCGACATACGGTAGAAATCCGACGGCGGCATCTCGGTGGCAATCCCTCCCAGCACCGGCGAGAGAATCCTGATACCGGTCTCGCCATCACGCCAGTCAAGTACCCCATAGCCCGGCACTACGTTGATTCCGACGAGTGATTCGGGCCACTCGCCCGAACGAGGGGCCACGTCCAGGTCGTGCAGAAGGCGCAGGAAGAAAGTTTCTGTGGCCGGCATCTGCTCCCGAACCACCTCGGCATCCTGGCGGTTGAACTGGAAGCGCAGGTGGGATGTCCCCTCTCTACTGTTAGAGCCCCAGAACGAAGCCGGCGTTGCCGTCCATTTCCACTCACCATCGAACCGCTGATAAGTGCGAATTTCCTGGTAGGGAATAGAGCCCGGATCAGGGAAGTGGACGACTACGCGCAACAAGGCCTCGCTCCCATGCACGATACTGTCCCCAAGCTCCAGGCGGAATGGGGCGTTGGTACGCTGGAGGAAATCCTGATACGTCTCGAACCGTTGGCGCTGCCGGCCCAGCCACTCTGAGTCACCGTGCTTGGCCAGCAGACGCTCATAACCGGCCCAATCATTCCGTCCAACCGCCCGCTGTTCAGCCGAGAGCAAGAGCAGAAACGTGGCCCACTCCGAGGAGAGGGCACCGGATCGCGTACCCGGGCGTTCCGTGAAGGTGCGCAGCGCATAGTTCCGCCAGCCGGCATCGAACTCGACAAAGGGCACACGCAGTATCTGAGAGACATGCAGTGCGTGAGTGACGAACGGGTACCAGTTGTCGTACTGCTGAGCGCCTCGGGCGATATCGGCGAGGGTGTCACGACCGTACATCCTGACCACGTAGCTTACGAGCGCCTGGCCCGCCGCCGCACGAGCCGCTGGATGTTCCAGCCACTTCCATGCCTGGCCGGTCAGCGACAGGAAGGGCAAGCTGACTAACAGGTCTTGCCCAAATGCGACTTGACCCCCGGGGACAGGCAAGGTGTCCAACCAAGCGGCATACTCCCACTCCTCCACGGCTCTAATCAAGAAGGAGAGATCACCCTCACCCGAGCGAAACAGGTTCATGATTCGATCGAGGAGCAACGCCCCCAGCCGGCGCTTGATGACCTCCACCTCGGCCTCCGACCCGAGATCAGACAGATCGTAGTAAGTGGGATCGTCAGGAAGCTCGCTCGTAATGGGGCGAACAGAGAGGATAACGTGCAAGGTGCGCTTACCTTGCGGCGGGGACAGCCACAAATCCTCCAAGAGCTGCGCGTACAGCTCCTGGATAGCTGGCATGACGGTCGCCAGCCGAGGCCAATCCCGTCGATGGAAGACAAAGCGCAAATTCTGTGTCTCCCGTGAAACCTGCTTCAGCCATATCTGACCGTTCGGGGTCGACGTTTCGAGCCACATGCCGCCGGTCCGGCGATAAGCCCGGGTAGTAGGATACGGCTTCTCTCGCGCAGGATCGACTTTCAGTTCGGCCACGGCCAAGTCCGGGGCAGAGAGCGTGACATCGACCACCGTCATCTTGGGTGCCGGCCGCCCACCGGCTGCCTGGAAAGTCTCCGCCTGGATCTCGCGCCAGCGTGGATCGGCGGTGGGGTCAAGCAGCGACCGATACAGCGCCACATTGCGGGTCTCGTAGGCCCAAGCCTCGGTGTCGACGGTCGCCTGGATGTCTTGCCGAAGCTGCGCGAGTTGCTGGTTCGACTTCCAGCGCAGGAATATAACTGCACCGCCGAAGATCACGAGCAACACCGCAGCAAGGGCCAGAAGCCAGCGGGACGCCGGCCGTGGGATGCGAAGCTGACGGCGGCGTGGCTGCCGCTCCCGCTCCTCAGGGACCTCCCACCGGTCTTCGCCAGTCTGCCAATCGAACATACACAAATTTTAGTCGATTCTCGCACCAAAACCAAGGAGCGCAGCAATTCTAATTATGGCGGTCAGCATGCTGAGTAGCGAGCGTATTGAAGCGTGCTGGCCGCGCAAGAAGCATACTGAGTAGGCGTCAGCCGTATCGAAGTGTGCTTCTTGCACGGCCAGCACCCGATTTCGTGCCATAATTAGAATTGCTGCAGAAGCGTAAGACTTAGTCATTACACGTGCGTTTGCGCAGCCATGCGAGATCGCAGGCATTCGCCTTGGCATACCAGTCCTGCACCCAGGCCGGCAGGTCCTCCCAACAGATCGTTCTGCACACGAGCCCCCAACCCTCAGTAAGTACAAAGAGCCGTGTGCACACGACGTGAATGCGAATTGCGTCCCGCTCTGCCTTGAGGGTGGAAGACAATTCCGCCTTGCGCACGTACCGTTTGACAGCTTTATCCAGATCGAACCGGTGTCCCGACGTTTTTTCGATGGCGTTGACGACGTCGTCGATCTCCCGGACCAGTTCTACGCGAATTCGAGCATCGCTATCGTCGACGATTCCAGAGACATCGCCCCACAAATCGTCGGCCCGTTCTCCGGTCATGGCTCGCCCCGCCCTTCGGACTATATGCAGCCCATCCAGGGCCACTGCGCCGGCCAGGGACAGGCTAAGCGAATCCAGGGTGCCGAATCAATTCATCAATTGTCGTGACTACCTTGACAATGTTAAATTGCCTGGCGTGCTGGGCGAAGGTCTCCTGACCGAGGCGAATAGGGCTCGGTCAGGAGACCTTCGCCCAGCAAAAGGCTGTTTCTGAACCGAATTTAACATTTTCAAGCTACTCAGGCAATTCGTATCTACACAAGAAGAGACCTCAACTGCGCGGGTGGCAGCCTGAGTAGTTCATTATCACATAACTGGCTGAGTGTGAAGCGTCTGCAGCGCAGGTTGCGGGTCGACCAAGTTCTTGTCGAGAGCCGTGGCCTCAGAGCCCAGCCCGAACGCTAATGCCATCAACTGCGTGAAGTATAGAATCGGAATAGGCTCGTCAAGCGCCATCTGATGCTGGCGTGCATCTAGGTTCATGTGACACAGCGGACACGCAACGACGACAGCATCCGCACCGACGGCCCGAGCGTCTTCCAGAATCTGCCGGCTCAAACCCAGCGCGATATCCGTGTTCGTCACCGAAAGTGACGCGCCGCAGCAAGACGTCTTATAGGACCAATCCACGCTCTCCGCTCCCAGCGCGTCCACTAAGTGATCCATTTCCATCGGATACTCGGGGTTTTCAGCGCCTGTCACCTCCGGTGGTCGCGTCAGCAGACAGCCGTAGTAACTGACCACCTTGAGGCCCTCCAACGGTGTCTTCACATTCTCAGCCACAGCATCCAACCCAACACGCTTCGCGATTACGTCCAACAGCGAACGAATAGCGACGTTACCTTGATACTCGTAGCCGACGGCGGCGTCCACCTCCATCTTCAACTCAGGATCGCGTTCGATATCATGAACCGCCATCTTGAAACGTGAAAAGCACGCGGCACACGGCAGCGTTACCTCTTCCAATCCACTCTGTTCGAGAATTGCGAGATTACGCATCGGGAGTTCCGCAGCCAGCGACCGATCGACTTTGTGGGCCGCGCTGCTGCCACAGCACACCCAACCCTCGGGCTCTACCAAGTCCAACGCCAGGGACTCGCACACCGCACGCGTTGACGTGTCGAATTCCGCCGCGGTTGAGTGAAGAGAGCAACCAGGGTAGTAGCCAATACGGTTGTCGGCCGGCTCCACAGGCTCAACCTTGCGCGGCGGTCGGGCGAAGCTGGGCAAGAAAGATATCTTGCGCTTGCGAATCATCGCCAATCCCATGGGTAGATCCTTGAACGGCTGGCCGGTGCGCATGTTCATCTCAGCCATTAAGCCCAACTCATAGCCCCGCCCCAGGATATTGATATCGCGCAGGAAGACCTTGTTGAAAAGCGCCGCTTCGCGCACCTTGGGCTCCAGACCCCGCTCTTCGGCCGCCATCTTTAGCTGATCCATGATGCCGGCGATGTCCAGGCCCTGCGGACAGCGCGTGGTGCAAGTCTCGCAGCCGGCGCACAGCCAGATGGTCTTCGAATCCAGCGCCAGACCATCTTGCCCCAACTGAAGCGCCCGCATCACCTGGTTCGGCGCCAGGTCGAAGTACTCGGCCAGAGGACATCCGCTGGTGCATTTCACGCACTGATAGCACAGAAAGACGTTCTCATCCATCTCCCGCTGGATGGTCTGCGCCAGGCCGGCTTTGGTCGTTGAAGTTAACTCCACCATACCAGTCTCCTTCACACTTAGAATTCACCTCGATATTGAACGAGCTGCAGGATCATCAACGTGACGTCGCGAGTGGAACCATCAGGCAGCATAAAATAGTCTGGCAGCGTACACTTCTGTTCGAACCCCAGCTCCTCGAAGGCTTTGATGACCGGGCCTTGGTCCGTGACGATCTGCGCCACCAACTGATGCAGCCCCCGGTTGCGGGCAAGGTCAATCAGTGCGCGCAGCATCTGCGTACCCAGTCCACGGCGACGCACCTCCTGGGCCAGGAAAATACGCACTTCCCCTTGATGTCGCCGCGCTCCCTCACGAAAGTGCAAAGTGGCATCGCCCACAAGACGGTCATTCACCACGGCAACCAGTGGGAAGACGTTACCATAGTCCAGATTCTCAGCCCAACTGGCCACCAGCTCCTGATCCGTCACATCGTCACGCAGATACCGCCGGTCTTCGCGGGTCGCATGAGCGAAGAGTGACACCAACCCCTCACGGTCGCCGGCCACCAACGGCCGCATCAGCGCCCGCGTGCCGTCGGGTAAGGTCACCAAATTCCGATACTTGGCTAATTGGTCATCCACGCCATTGCACCTCCTATACTCGATTGTAGTACAGCAACGTTTCTGTGCGAGCAGCGGCACCCCGGAGCTCTGCCAGCGCTGCATCCATCGTGCGGACAGCCTCCGCGTACTCACCTCGGCTCTGGTGCCGCCGGGCCTCCGCCTTCAGTTCCCTGGCCGCTTCTGGCTCTCGGCATGCCCCGCACAATCTGCGATACTCCGACATCTTCTGGCAAAGATCCCACTTGTCCGCGTGCCCCAGCAGAAAGACCACACGGTTCTCGCGTCCGAGCCCTGTGCAATTCTGGCAACGAGCGTGCGCGAAGATCCGCTTCTCCCGCTGGAGCGTTGCGATGGCCGGCGGGAGATGGCTCAAGGCGCGGATGCATATGTTGCTCTGCTCGGGGTTCAGCAGGTTGCTACCCTCAATGAGAAACTCGTCATCCATTGTCAGGCCGGCCCGACAATGGCCGACAACCTCCACGGGCTTTATCTTGATCGCCGTCATGGTGCCCTACCTTTCTAATTGTGAATGGTGAATTGTGAATTCTTAATTGTGAATGAGGGAAAGCTACACCTGGAGTCAGCCCAACTCATTCACAATTCACAATTAACCGTTCACAATTCACAATTATTCTGGTCGTGGCAGCAGGCCGGCGCCTTCGACGATGGGCTTCACGGCCTTTTCCCACTCGATGGCCATAATGTGCACGCCGGCCACGCCCTCGATCTCCATCAACTGCTGAATCTGCTCGATACAAATCTGGATACCCTCGGTGCGCCAGGCGTTCCGTCGCGCGGCCTTTTCTTCTTTGTCGATGCCTTTGATGACATCCACCATGCGGTCGATGTACTCGTCGGCGACCATCATGCCTGGCACCCTGTCGCGCATGTAGCGCGCCATGCCGCTGCTCTTGAGCGGCCCTACGCCGGCCAGGATGGCCGTCTTCTCGTGCAGCCCCATCTCTACGACCTTCTGCATGTACTCTTTGAAGCGCGGAATGTCGTAGATGAGCTGGGTCTGGATGAAGTCAGCGCCGGCGGCCACCTTCTTCGCTAACCGGTGAGGCCGGAACTCGAAGGGGTCACCGAAGGGGTTGGCCGCCGCCCCAATGAAGAAACGTGGCCCCCCGCCCTTGATCTCGTCGCCGCACTGGAACTTGTCCTCATCGCGCAGATCCTTGAGCATACGTACCAGTTGCATTGAGTCGACATCGTGCACGTTCTTGGCGAAGGGGTGGTTGCCGAAGGACTGGTGATCGCCCGACAGACAGAGGACGTTCTTCATGCCCAGCGCGGCTGCGCCCAACAGGTCGCTCTGGATGGCCAGCCGGTTACGGTCGCGGCACGTCATCTGGATCACCGGCTCCAAGCCTTCTTGAACTGTGATGGTGCCGGCGCCGATGCTGCTCATGCGCACGATGGCCGTCTGGTTGTCGGTGATGTTTGCCGCGTCTACGATCCCCTTGAGCAACTGCGCCTTCTCGCGGATGACGTCGGCATCGTGACTCTTGGGCGGTCCCAGCTCGCCAGTCACCGCGAAGTGGCCGGCGGCCAGTACACATTCGAGATTGCTGCCAGATTTATAGCCGTTCATTGAAATCTCGTTCATATCCACACTCCTATTTCAGAGATTGGGGGTTGGGTCAATCTCTAATCTCTAATCTCAATGCGTCAATCCTGATAGTCTTCCGGCAACCGCAAATCGTCCCGAATGATGCGGCGCGGGCCACCGTCGCGGCTGGTCGTCCAGTCCTTGGCCGGCTGCACCTCCATCAGTTGATCCAATGTGCCCAATTCGGTCGCCCGCTCCCAGATGAGCTGCCACGCGCACGGCACATCGGAGTCGATCTCGCACACGCCGTTCTGGGAGCCGCCACATGGGCCGTTGAGCAACTGTTTGGCGCAACGGGAAATCGGGCAAATGCCACCCGTGAGATGTAGAATGCAGTTGCCGCAGGCCTGGCAGCGCTCTTCCCAGATGCCCTGCTCGGTGGGCATGCCCATGAACGTTGTGTTCAGCCCGGGCAATATGTGCTTGGCGGGGAACCGCTCCGCCAATGTCTGCACACCGATGCCGCAGCCTAACGACAGGACGGCATCGTAGTCGTCCAACTGCTCCGCCAGCGGATCGATGTACTCCCACTCGCACTGCCGCTGGACCGTCACCTCGTCCACACCGATGCCATTGCCGTCCAACTTAGACGACATGCGCAGGCTCGAGGCCAGAATGCCGACCTCCTTTTCGCCGCCGGCAAAGCACACGGTGACACACGTCCCACAGCCGGCCACCAACACCTTTTCGTAACCGTCCAGCATCTCTTTGATTTCTGCCAACGGCTTCTGTTCAGCAACTATCATACTCAATCCTCCATTCCATTGGCCAGTAACC
>JAANWY010000392.1 GCA_018263655.1 Anaerolineales bacterium
CCGACCCCATTTTTCCGGATTTCTCAACTGCGAGGGCAATAGCCGGGCAATAGCCTGAGCAGTTACTATACGTTAACACATCAGCAGGAGTAGAATATATACCGATGAGCGAACTTGTCATTAAGGACTTGCACGTAAGCGTTGACGGCAACTTGATTTTGAAAGGCGTGGACCTCACCGTTAGGAAGGGGGAAATTCACGCCCTTATGGGCCCCAATGGTTCGGGCAAGAGCACACTGGCCTACAGCCTGATGGGGCATCCCCAGTATGAAGTCGAGCAGGGAGAAGTCTGGTTCAAGGGGGAAAACGTCCTGGAGATGGCGCCCGACGAACGGGCGCGGCTGGGTCTGTTTCTGGCCTTTCAGTATCCGGTGACGATCCCTGGGGTCAGCCTGGCGAACTTCCTGCGCTCGACCTTGAATGCCAAACGTGGGGCCAACAACGGTGGTGAGCCAATCTCGATCCCCGAGTTCCGCAAGCACATGATGCAGAAACTGAACCTGTTGGAGATGGATCCGTCCTTCGCCGGCCGTTACGTGAACGAAGGCTTCTCTGGCGGTGAGAAGAAGCGCGCTGAGGTATTGCAGATGGCTGTCCTGCAGCCGGAAATTGCCATCTTGGATGAGACCGATTCGGGTCTCGACATCGATGCCTTGAGGATTGTGGCTGAAGGCGTCAACCGGCTCGTCGGGCCGGCCATGGGTGCTTTGCTGATTACGCATTACCAGCGCATTTTGCAGTACATTCAACCTGAAAAGATTCACATCATGGTGGGCGGTCGGGTCGTCATGGAAGGCGGCCGGGAATTGGCCGAGAAATTGGAGGCCAAGGGCTACGACTGGGTGCGCGAGAAGGTGGGTGCCGATGTCAGTTAAGGAGCTGGACGTCGTTCGCGCCGATGCGTCAGCTCTGGCGGAGCAGACAGGCTTCGATCGGGCGACCGTCCAGGAGCTTTCGTACCTGAAAGACGAGCCCGAATGGGTGCGCCGGCGCCGTCTAGAGGCCTGGGAGGCGTACGAAGCTAAGCCGATGCCTCGCTGGCGCCGCACGAACTTGCGGACCTTGGATTTGGACGCTTTCGCACCGTTCCATCCACCAGCCGAGATTGTGGACGTCTCCGCGCTGCCGGCCGCGCTGCAGGATGCTGTCGCTCGTGAGTCGGAGCGCGCCGGCCTTTTCATTCACCAGAATTCTGCCGGTGCAATGGCCATGCTCGATGAGGAGTGGGCCGATCAGGGCGTCATTCTAACGGATTTGGACACTGCCGTGCGCGAGTATCCAGACTTGGTCAAGCCGTATCTGATGGGGGATGCTGTTTCTCTGGTCGGGTCCGGACACCACGATCAGACCAAGTTTGAGGCGCTCAACGGCGCGTTGTGGGCCGGCGGCATGTTCCTCTACGTGCCTGAGAACGTCTGGATCGATAAGCCGATTCAGGGCGTGTTCTGGGCCGATGTTCCCGGACTGGCAATCTTGCCCCATACACTCATCGTCACTGAGCCCAACAGCGGCGTGACCTACCTGGAAGAGAACCTGTCCGCCGGCGGCGATGGTCAGATTTTTGTCAACGCTATCACCGAGGTCTATACGCAGCCTGGCTCACAGGTAAACTTCCTGAATATCCAGGATTGGGCCGACAACGTGCTGTCGTTCTCTTCACGGCGTGCCGTGACCGAGCAGGATAGCGTCGCGAACTGGACGGTGGGCGCCGTGGGCGCGGGTCTGGCCAGGGAATTCGTGGAGACGCGGCTCGTGGGGGCCGGCTCCAGCACGGACATCGTTGGCGTGTTCTTCCTGGACGGCCAACAGCATCACGATATTTACACGCTCATGAACCACGAGGCGCCCTTCACCTCGGGTGACTTGCTGTTCAAGGGAGCGCTGCAGGAGCGATCGCGCTCCGTGTTTGAAGGGTTGATCAAAATTCATCCTGGCGCTCAGAACGTCGCGTCGTACTTGCATGAAAAAACACTGGTGCTCAGCCAAGATGCACGCGCCGACTCGATCCCGAGCCTGGAAATCGAGGCGAACGAGGTGCGCGCATCCCACGGCGCCACGATCAGCAAAGTTGACCCGGAACAGCTCTTCTACTTGATGTCGCACGGCCTACCGGAGCAGGAGGCCCGGCGCCTCATCGTCGAGGGTTTCTTCGAGCCAGTGATGGGACGCATTCCGCTGGACAGCGTACGTGAGCACCTGCGGGCCGAGATTTCGAGCAAGGTGCGGTAAGCGCGGTGGTCGCGAGCGGCGCCAGGGCGCGGCTGGCTAGATCATTGAGTCCGAAATGGGCTTTATCGAAGTGTGAAGTGCCGGTCGGATGAGCGATCGGCTTTGAGTTTTCGCTTAGGAGTGACCGAGGATGAACACGGTCTTGCAAGAGCAGCCGGTAACTGTTGATGTTGTCACCGCTTCAGCGCTGGACGTTGAGGCCATCCGACGTGACTTTCCGATTCTGCACCAGGAAGTCCACGG
Organism: Anaerolineales bacterium; assembly: GCA_018263655.1. GTDB lineage: Bacteria > Chloroflexota > Anaerolineae > Epilineales > JAANWY01 > JAANWY01. The sequence goes on from JAANWY010000392.1 coordinate 2,473, forward strand.
CCGGCCGCTGGTTTATCTCGACAATGCTGCGAGTTCTCAGAAACCCCGTGCGGTGATTGAGGCACTTGACGAGTACTACCGCCGCTACAATGCCAACGTCCATCGGGGCATTCACACCCTGAGCGAGCGGGCCGGCCAAGCGTACGAGAAAGCCCGGCGCAAGGTCGCGCGCTTCATCAACGCTCGCAGTGTAAAGGAAGTCATCTGGACGCGCAACACCACGGAGTCGATCAACCTGGTGGCTTATAGCTGGGGACGGGCCAACATCGGCGCCGGCGACGAGATTCTGCTGACCGAGATGGAGCATCACAGCAATCTCATCCCCTGGCAGATCCTGGCCGAGGAGAAGAACGCGGAGTTGAACTTCATCTGCGTCACCGACGACGGCTTGCTCGATCTGGAAGGTCTGGACCAGCTTCTGACGGAGCGTACTAAACTCGTGAGTCTGGCCCACATGTCCAACGTGTTAGGCACCATCAATTCTGTCGCAGAGATCGCGCGGCGCGCTCACGCCGTGGGTGCGAAGGTCTTGCTAGACGCCGCTCAGAGCGTGCCTCATTTACCCGTCGATGTTCGAGCGCTGGATTGCGACTTCATGGCTTTCAGCGGTCACAAGATGTGCGGTCCAACGGGGATTGGTGTGCTCTACGGCAANCGCGAGCTGCTGGAGGAGATGCCGCCCTTCCTCGGCGGTGGTGACATGATCAAGGAAGTGTCTCTGGAATCGTCCACTTGGAATGATCTACCCTGGAAGTTCGAGGCCGGCACACCCTCCATTGCTCAGGCCATCGGCATGGGGGTCGCGGTGGACTATCTCGACGGTGTTGGTATGGGCGCGATCCACCGGCATGAGCAGGAGATTGCGCGGTATGCTCTGGAGGCGCTGTCCCAGGTGGATGGGCTGACGCTGTACGGTCCGCCGGCTGAGATGCGGGGTGGCGTCACGACGTTCAATGTTGCAGGCGTCCACCCTCACGACCTGGCGACCATTCTCGACAGTGAGGGCGTGGCGATTCGAGCTGGCCATCACTGTGCGCAGCCGTTGATGCGACGCTACGGCGTGCCGGCGACGGCGCGGGCCAGTTTTTACCTGTACAACACTCAGGCAGAGGTTGACGTTCTGATTCGCGGCCTGGAGAAGGCCAAGGCAATTTTCGGGGTTTAATTTATGGAAGATCTCTACCGCCAACATATTCTGGATCACTATCAGAACCCCCGCAACTATGGGGAAATCGAGGATCCGGATGTCTCGCGCGAAGAATACAACCCGCTTTGCGGCGATCGCTTAATTCTCGAACTGAAGTACGACGGCGATCACGTCGTGGAAGCGAAGTTTCATGGCGAAGGGTGTGCCATCAGCCAGGCATCAGCCTCGATGCTCACCGAGTTTGTCGAGGGCAAGAGTGTCGAGGAAGTGAAGGCCTTGACCAAGGACGATATCTTAGACATGTTGGGTATTCCCATCGGCCCGGTACGCATGAAGTGCGCGTTGCTGTCCTTGCAGGCTGTGAAAGCCGGCGTCTACGGCGTTTCGGAATGGGAGCTTGAGGAAGAGGAGGAGCTCTAGTGTCTTCTCAATATGTGGGGGACATGTAGGACGATTTGGTAAATCGTCGGGTCGTGCCTACACAAGAAGAGTCCGGAAAAAGGGGTCGGTGGGGCGGCCGCCCCACCGACCCCTTTTTCCGCATTTCGCGACTGCGAGGGCAGTGGCCGGGCAGTGGCCTGAGTAGCTTGACAATGTTAAGTTGCCTGGCGTGCTGGGCGAAGGTCTCCTGACCGAGCGGCGTCCTGAGCCTGACGAAGGGCCCCATTCGCCTCGGTCAGGAGACCTTCGGCGAGCAAAAGGCTGTTTCTGAA
>JAANWY010000393.1 GCA_018263655.1 Anaerolineales bacterium
AAGCCTTTTTCGACTCGGCTTGGATTTGCTTGAACACTTCTTGGATGAAGGCATGCCTATTCCCGTTGCATTTGCGGCTCTGGAATTCGCTCCGTTGTACTAAAAGTGTCCGGTAGTGAAGTACCAGTATGCATCACCATCTCGAACAAGTTCGAGCGTCCGGACGCCGCAACTTGTTGCGGGCTGAGAGCGCCGGTCACCTTATGCGTTGTTTTCAAGACCATCTGAATGGTTACTTGAGGAATACGGGACACCGGGGACGATCATCCCCGGTGTCCCGCTCTATGGCGGTCTCTACAGCGACCACTTTCGCGTGACGATTCTCTAGTCTACCTGAACGGGGAGGTTACTTTGCAGTATCCGACGTTTCACGATGTGTTGAAAGCTCAGGTACGCATTCGGTCATATTTGAGACCGACGCCACTCCATCGTTACGCTAGTCTAACCGCGCTGGTGGGCGCTGATGAGGTGTGGGTCAAGCATGAGAATCACCAGCCCGTGGGCGCGTTCAAAGTGCGAGGGGGCATCAATCTAGTTTCTCAACTGTCGGGAGACGAACGAAGCCGTGGCGTCATCGCTGCCTCAACAGGCAATCATGGGCAGTCGGTGGCATACGCGTCGCGGCTCTTCGACGTGCCGGCCACCGTGATGGTCCCGGAGGATGCTAACCCTGGGAAAGTGGCCGCCATGCAGGGGCTGGGCGCCGAGGTGCGGTTCCACGGCCGTGACTTCGACGAGGCACGCGAGGAAGTGGAACGCCTGACGGAGATTCACGGATACCGCTACATTCATTCGGGCAATGAACCTTTGCTAGTTGCCGGCGTCGGCACGGAGGCGCTAGAAATCTTCCAGGAGAATCCGGCGATCGACACGATCATCGTCCCAATCGGTGGAGGGAGTGGGGCATCAGGCTGCTGCCTGGCCGCCAAGGGCGTTTCTCCCGATATCCAGGTGATCGGCGTGCAAGCAGAGGCGGCGCCGGCGGCGTACCGCTCGTGGCGCGAAGGCCGGCCGGTTGAAGATCGCATGGAGACCTTTGCCGAGGGGCTGGCTACACGCTTCGGGTTCTCGATGCCGCAGCGCATCCTACACGACATGCTCGACGATTTCGTGTTGGTATCCGAGGACGAGTTGAAAAAGGCGGTTGTGCTGATGTTGGAGCATACACACAATTTGGTGGAGGGAGCCGGCGCAGCGCCGTTGGCAGCAGCATTGAAGATCAAGGAACGGCTCAAGGGGCGCAGAGTGGCCCTCATTGCCAGTGGTGGGAACCTATCGCTGGAGCGGTTGCGGGTGATTCTGGGCGAAACAAACGAAGAAGTATAGAAATTCAGTCGTTAGGACGTAAGACGCTTCACCCATCATGCATCATACCTAATGCAGAGGGCCGAAAGGCCCAGCATGTGTTCTCCTCCTTGCGGGGAAAGACGGGGATTCTGGGCCAATCCCCGTCTTTCTCTTTCTCGGCCCCACACTCCCAGTTCTTCCCCAGTTCTTAGTCCTCAGGTCCCGGTGGGACATCGGAGGCCATCACGCTTGCTTCCCAAACTTCCACTTCCCTGGGAGCACTTTCGGCCTCGCGCAGGATGTAGAAAGCCATCGCGGCCGCCGCCAAGGTGATCGTGCCAGCTAGGGCGAAGACCGGACGAATCCCGAGGAAATCACCCAAGAAGCCGGCCACCCCCATCGACAGTGTGGTCGACGCGCTGATGATCGTGTTGACTGCACTCTCTATACGTCCCCGCTTCTCGTCCGGGACTGTGGCTTGCAACAGCGCAGCAATAGCTGCACGAGCCGCCACCATGCACGCGCCAATCACGAAAGCCATCACCAGCACCAAGGTGTAATCAGGCGCCATCGCAAACCCGAGCAGCGCCAGACCGAGGGTGCCCATTCCGCCACCGACCACCACACTGGTGCGTAGGCCGCCGGCATAGTTGCCGACAAGGAAGCCGCCAGCCACCATCCCCATTCCCAGCACCGACACCAGGAATCCGAACCCCGTGGTACCGATGCCCAGCTCCTGGCTCAGATAACGCACGCCCAGCACGAGGATGGAGCCCAGCCCGAGCATTGCCACGCCGGCCGTAATGCTGATGTTGAGAATGATGCGGCTGCGACGAATGAAGGTCAAGCCCTCTTTGAGTTGCGCCCACACGACGTCTACTGTCGCCTTTTCGTCATCGGCCCGCTTCTGGGAGATGGAGAGCGTTGCGATTGCGACTGCGGAGACGAAAAAGGTCAGGGAATCGAACGCGAAGGCGAAGTCTGTCCCAAACCAGCCGACGATGAGGCCGGCCAATGTTGGCCCGAGCGCCATGGAGATTACCTGCGTGCCCTGAACGAGGGTGTTGGCCGGGAGTAGCAATTCTTCGTCAATGATGTTCGGCAGCACAGCATTGCGGGCCGGCGCGAAGAAGATGCCCATGCTGCCCATGACAAAACCGACAAGGAACAAGATCCAGATCTGTTCTGAAGATTGGACGGTGAGTAGAACAAGCACGGCTAGCCCGCGTACCACATCAGAGACGATCATGGCGAGCTTGCGGTCCAGGCGATCGACGAAGACGCCGGCCACGAGCCCGAAGAGGACTGTGGGGAGCGCAATGGAGACACCCATGGCCCCCAGAGCTAGAGAAGAGTCGGTGAGGCGTTGAATGACCTCTAGCGTCGCGATGAGCATGAAGCTATCGCCTACCTGCGATACTAGCAGGCCAATCCATAGAGCCCGGAAATTAGAATTGCTCAGAGCGACTCTAAGCGTTGCCCGATTGTCCACGCTGACCCTTTCGCCCGCACGAGACCTCAGCCCCAGGCTTATCCATCACCATTGGTTCATTATATGTGACTACCTTGACAATGTCACATTTCGCTGCTGTGGCCGGGTAGGTAACCGTTCAGGTAGTAGGGACCCTTGCGAAGGTTTGCCAATCGCATTCGGGTTGAGGTGCCCCTCGCCAGTCGAAAATCGGCCTCTTGCCAAGGCTCCTACTAACCTTCGCAAGGGTGGCTGAACGCTTACCAGTTACCATTATACTTGAGTGACGTGTCAGGTTCAAATTGCACTTCGAGCGTCACCCCTCATCCTGCCGGCCTGTCGACGAATGAATTCGCTTCGAAGTGCGTGTCGGCATGGCTGCGAAACGCACTGTTCGAGCATAAATCCACTCGCCTCAACGAATTTCGCAGTAACAGAGGAGCAATTCATTGCTCGTTGCAGGCTTACGTGGATCTGAGACATCAGCTTCCTGAGGCGAGAGCAGCACACCAGATGATGGCAAATTAATCTAAAGGAGCTACTGCGTGGCAAATCTCCAGTCGCGCAGGCGCTTTGCGACGAAAGCAATAATTACGACGACAACTGCGATGATCACGGTTTTTTCGTAACGGCTGACCCATTCACTGACCAGGCGCCATTTCTGACCCAGCAAGTAGCCGGCGAAAGTCAGTAGGAAACTCCAGATCCCTGTGCCGACGGTGGTGTAGGCCATAAACTGCCCGCGATTCATACGAGCGAGCCCGGCTGGGATTGAGACCAGGCTGCGGATGATGGGGACCATCCGCCCAAATAAGATCACGGGCTCTCCATATCGGTCGAACCAATCTAGCGCTTTGTCGAAATCCTCCTCGGAGAGCAACAGCCATTTTCCGTAGCGCTTTATCAATGTGCGAACGCGGCTTTCGCCGAGCAGGTGACCTAGTTCATAGAAGAAGATCGCCCCTGCTACAGAGCCGATCACGCCCATCATGGTTACGCCGAACAACGTAAAGCGCCCCTGCAATACCAGATTTCCTGCCAAGGGAAGGATAACCTCGGATGGAATGGGGGGGAAGACGTTCTCCAAGAACATCACCAAACCCAACCCTGGGTATCCCATCGTACTGACGATAGCTTGTGCCCATGCTGTTATTGCGTCAAGAATTTCACCTAATCCCATTCCACCCTCGCAGTTGAGAAATGCAGAAAAGATGGGGGCGGCCGCCCCTATCTTTTCCGGTCTCTTCTTGTGTAGACACGAAGTGCCTGAGTAGCCACGTATTCTGTTTGATATTGATCGTTTTGTCAAATGGTCTCATCGTTATACCCGTCAGCCAGTTGTCGAAATGTCCCCTTGAGCGATTTCAGAATAGTACTCCCCCCATCAGACAATTCAAGATAAGCGTCATGTGAGTGCGAGGCGGTGAAATCACGCCCTCGAACCCTTCGACGGGCCCCCTTCGACAAGCTCAGGATGCCGCCTGGACGCTGAAACTTGTTTCAGGCGATAGGCCATGCAGGCGATAGGCCATGCAGGCGATAGGCCATGCAGGCGATAGGCCATGCAGGCGATAGGCCATGCAGGCGATAGGCCATG
>JAANWY010000394.1 GCA_018263655.1 Anaerolineales bacterium
GGCACGCTAACGAACTGGTAAGCGTTCAGGGGGCAACCCATGGAGCATCCCTTCGACAAGCCCTTCGACAGGCCCTTCGACAGGCTCAGGACGCCGCTCAGGACGTCGCCTGAGTAGACCGAGGCGAAGCCGAGGTCGTATCGAAGGGGGTGCGGCTTGTTCGAAGAACCGTCGCAAACCCGCACCCTTCGATATGGTCTCCACTTCGTTTCGACCTACTCAGGATGCTAGTCCTGATACCTCCTGAACGGTTACCCGAGGTGGTCATCATCTTGACGTCGATGCAGTAGAGCCAGAGGAGATAGACCTCAGAATGGCTGAGTTTTCACACTTGCACGTACACACCGAGTTCTCCTTGCTCGATGGCCTGGCTAAAGTCGAGCCGCTCATCGCGCGGGCCAAAGAGATGGGGATGGACAGCCTGGCTGTCACCGACCACGGCGCGATGTACGGTGTAGTCGAGTTCTATAAACAGGCTCAGAAACACGGCATCAAGCCCATCGTCGGCTGCGAACTGTACGTCGCCCAGCGTGGTCGTACGCAGCGGGTGCACAAGAAAGACAGCAAGCCCTATCACCTGACAGCCCTAGCCAAGAATGAAGCCGGCTACCGGAACCTGATGAAGCTGGCCACCCGCGCTCAGCTCGAAGGCTTCTACTACAAACCGCGCGTTGACCGCGAACTGCTGGAGGAATACAGCGAGGGGCTCATCGTCTTCTCCGGCTGTCCCGCTGCTCAGATCCCGCGCATGATCCGGCAGGAGCAGATCAAAGAAGCGCGAGAGATGGCCGGCTGGTTCCAGGACGTGTTCGGCGAAGAGAATTTCTACCTGGAGCTCCAGGAGCACGACATCGATTTCCTCGGGAAGGTCAACCGTGAATTGGTTGCTATGAGCCGCGATCTGGACATCCCGCTGGTTGCCACGAACGATGTGCATTACGTTCGCGCCGAGGACTCCTACGCGCACGAAGTGCTGCTGTGCGTCCAGACCAGCACCACCATGAAGAACCCGGATCGGATGCGCATCGGCGAGACGTTTTACCTCCGATCGCCGGAAGAGATGGCCACTCTGTTCAGTGAGGTGCCTGAAGCACTCACCAACACCTTGCGAATCGCGGAGCAGTGTGAGCTCGAGATCGAATTCGGTAACTATCACTTGCCTAACTTCGACGTCCCTGAGGGCTACGATGCTGAAAGTTACCTTCGCCATCTATGCGAGCAAGGCATTGCCGAACGCTATCCCGAGGTAACTGGGGAGATCCGGGAGCGCCTGGAATACGAGCTGTCCATCATCCACCAGATGGGGTTTGACACCTACTTCCTCATTGTGTGGGACCTGTGTCGGTTCTCACGGGATCAAGGCATCTGGTGGAACGTTCGGGGATCGGGCGCCGGCTCCATCGTGGCCTACGCGCTGCACATCACCAACATTGACCCCCTCTCGCAAAACCTGATTTTCGAGCGCTTCTTGAACCCTGGCCGGGTCTCGATGCCCGACATTGATCTGGACTATCCTGATGATCAGCGCGACCAGCTTATTCGCTACACCTACGAGAAGTACGGCAGCGACAAGGTCGCGCAAATCATCACCTTCGGAACTATGGGTGCCCGGGCGGCTATCCGGGATGCCGGCCGCGCTCTGGACCTGCCGCAGAACGAAGTCGATCGGGTCGCGCGCCTGGTACCCGCCATCCCCGGCATGCCCATCACGATCCAGGGCACCCTGGAGGGCGAGCGCGCTGTCCCTGAACTCAGACAGCTTTATGACGAGCAAGACTACGTGCACGAACTGCTCGACACTGCCGAGAGTCTCGAAGGCGTCGCCCGTCACGCATCGACTCATGCCGCCGGCGTCGTCGTCTCGGACAAGCCACTGACTGAATATGTGCCGCTGAACCGGCCAACACGCGGGAATACCGAAGATGCCCTCCCCGTCACCCAATATCCGATGGAGCACGTGGAAGCTATCGGCCTGCTCAAAGTTGACTTCCTCGGGCTGGCCACGCTGACCGTGATGCGCCGGGCGTCGGAACTCATTGAGAAGTACCAGGGCGTCAAGCTGGACATGCAGAACATCCCGCTCGACGATCCGGCGATTTACGAACTGCTGTCTAGTGGAAATGTGACAGGGGTTTTCCAGGTGGAAGGCGCCGGCCTGCGCCGTGTGCTGCAGGATATGCATCCTACTCAGTTCGAGCACGTCATTGCCGCCATCTCGCTGTATCGTCCTGGCCCGATGGACTATATCCCGACATACATCGCCCGGATGCATGGTGAGGAAGAAATCGAGTACCGTCACCCGAAATTGAGGCCGATCCTGGAAGAAACCTATGCTATTATAGTCTACCAGGAGCAGATCATCCGCATCGCCCGAGACCTGGCCGGCTACAACGCGGGCGACGCCGACCTAATCCGCAAGGCGGTCGGGAAGAAAAAGAAGCAACAGCTCCTGGAACATAAGAAGAAGTTCATCCAGGGCGCTGTCGAAAACGGGATTACGAGGGAGACAGCCCGGGACATCTTCGAGGACATTGAGTTCTTTGCGAGGTACGGCTTCAATAAAGCGCACGCAAGTGACTACGCGATGATCACGTGCCAGACGGCCTACCTCAAGGCGAAATACCCGGTCGAGTATATGACGGCGTTGCTCAGCGTGGAGCGGGACAACACCGATAAGATTGCCCGTATCGTCGGTGATTGTCATCGCATGGGCATCAAGCTCCTGCCACCGGACGTCAACCACAGCGAACTGGATTTCACCATTGAGACCTTGCCAGACGAGATCTACCAGGAGGATGATGTGCAACGCCGGCGCGGCATCCGCTTCGGTATGGGCGCCGTCAAAAACGTGGGCGCCGGTCCTGTCGAGGCCATTCTAGAGGCCAGAGAAGATGGCCCCTTCGAGAGTCTGGATAACTTCTGCCGGCGCGCCGATTTGCGCCAGGTCCAGCGACGAGCGTTGGAGTGCCTGATCAAGGTCGGGGCGTTCGATCAGTTCGGCCGGCGCGACCAACTGGTGGCTGTGATAGACCGCATGCTGGGCGTCAGCCAGCAAGCGCACCAAGCCGCCGAGGTCGGCCAAATGACCATGTTCGGCGGCGAGGCCGCCGAAGCGTTGGAGAGCTCCGTATTCGATCCACTCCCCGATGTCGCCGAGACGCCGCAAAATATCCAAGTCGGCTGGGAGAAGGAACTTACGGGCCTGTTCCTATCGGAGCACCCGCTTCACCGCATGGTGGACGAACTGGATCAACTCGTGACGGCGCGCTGTGGCGAGATCGATACCCCGATGGCCGGCCAGTCGGTAACGCTTGCGGGTCTTGTCACCTCGGTGCGCCAGATCACGACTCGCAAGGGCGATCCGATGGCTTTCGCGCAGCTCGAAGACCTCCAGGGCAGCGTCGAGGTGACCATCTTCCCCCGCACCTGGGAGCAGACCCGCGCTGTGTGGGAAGAAGACAATCTGGTGATCCTTCAGGGTAGGGTTGACGAACGCAACGACCGCGCCCAGGTCATTTGCAACAAGGCGAAGCTCTACCAGCCAGAGGAGTTCGCGGGATCAGATCAGTCAGCGGAGAATGGCGCTGGAAATGACGCCGGCGCTCAACCCGCGCCGCCTTCGCTATCCGAGGCGCGGCCGACCCGGGGGCAGCAGGGAGATGATGGGCCTACCGGGCATCGAGGGAAAAGTGAGCCACAAGCATCCGACATGCCGCCGGCATCCCAGAACAGTTCAGCCGATGAGGGGGCAGACCACACACCGCCGGCTGGGGAGGCGGACGGTTCAGCCACAGCGCCATCCCTTCAGCAATCTGCCGATACAAACGGGGGGGAGGTTCAGGACGCTGCCTTCGAGAACGAGAAGGCGGAATTTCACCTGACTATCACACTGAAACGATCGGAGGACGAAGAAACTGATATCCGGCGCATTGGCCGGGTCTTCGATGTCCTGACTCAATACAAGGGCCGCGATCGGTTCAGCTTCAGGGTGGTCAAGCCTTCGCCGGGCTCAGGACAGGGCGGCGGCGCGAGCGTCAAGCTGGATTTCCCCAATGACACCACGCGCTACTGCCTGAGCCTGTTGAAGAATCTGGAAGAGATTGTCGGTCGGGATGCCGTGGACGCGAAGCCGGCCACCTGAGCAAGGGCGCGCGGGCGTAGGGGCAGAAACAGCCTGAGTTCTCAAAGGATGTGTCGCCGAATGAGCCACTCTGTGGAACGTGTGAAACAGGCCCTCGCCAGACTGGGGGTGGATGCCGAAATAAGACACTACCCCCAAGGTACTCGCACGGCAGCCGATGCTGCGGCCGCCATCGGAGTGCCGCTGGGTAGCATCGTCAAGTCTCTCATATTTACCGTTGCCGGGGACCCGCTGCTTGTCCTCGTAGCCGGCGATCAGCGCGCTGATCCGGCTAAGCTAGCAAGATTGCTGGGTGTGCCAGCAGCTCAGCTTCGCTTTGCCGACGCCGAGACAGTGCGCGATGTCACCGGCTTTGCCATCGGCGGTGTGCCTCCGGTAGGACACCGGCTGGCCATACGTACAATCATTGACGAGACGCTGGGGCGGTTTGACATCGTCCATGCGGCAGCCGGCACACCGCAGGCCAACTTCCCGATCGCTTTTGAGCAGCTTGTCGAAGTCACGAAGGGACAGGTCGCCTGTAGGTGCGAAGTGCCTGAGTAGCTTGACATTGTTAGATTTGCCCCATCGTGGGACGCAATCTAACAACGTCAAGGTAGTCTTCCAGTAACAATCTATCAGCCAGTCTTCACGCAAGGATAGGAGGGTTTCTACGATGAGACAGGTCATAGGCTACCGTGAATATGAGCCGTTGTTGGACCAACTCGTATACCAGATTCAAACGAGACTAGGTGAAAATGTCGTTTCTGTCGTCCTCTACGGTTCCGTCGCACGAGGGCAGGCCGGTCCGGAGAGCGATGTAGATTTGTTGCTTGTCCTCGAGGGGGCATCTTCCGTTTATCGAGAGCGGCTTCAGCCTATTCTTTCCATCCTCCGTGAACTACGGAGACAGTCATGCTGGAAATCTCTGGAAGATCAGGGGGTCTCTCCTTCGCTTAGTGTGCTAGTCCTCTCTCAAGAAGAGGCGGATCAAAACCGGCTCCTCTATCTAGATATGATTGAAGAAGCCCGAATTCTAGTGGATCGGAACGATTTCTTCCAGCACCGGCTGGACGTATTGGAGAAGCGCTTACGTAAACTAGGGACCAGAAAGGTGCGACAGAATGGAGCCTGGTACTGGGATTTGAAGCCAGACTTGCGTATAGGGGAGACCGTGACCTTATGAGCAGAAGCATGCAGGAAATCGGGGAGCAGCTTGTCCGCGAAAGCGGAAGCATCCTCCAGCGTGATGTGCAGAGCGCGCTAGATGCAGAGGATTTCAATATGGTGGTACGAAGAGCCCAAGAAGTAGTGGAGTTAGCTCTGAAAGGCGCTCTAAAAGTTCTAGGGTGGATTATCCCAAGGTGCATGACGTTGCTCCTGTGTTTTCCCAACAGGTGCAACGAAAGAGAGATGAGGTAGACACAGAGGTTCTGCGACGAATTGAGGATATCTCCTCCTGGCTTGCTCAGGCCCGAGCGCCCTCGTTCTACTGGGAACGGAACTATGGTGAGAAGGACGCCCAGCAAGCCTTTCAAGATGCGATGTTTGTTTTTGATGAGGTGCAAACGATCCTGGAGTACTGAATTGGGTGTCGTTGTGATGGGAGCATACCACTATGCCTACGTTTGGGACAAAACGCATCGCGGTGATGACCAGTGGTGGAGATGCGCCGGGGATGAATGCTGCCGTGCGGGCGGTGGTTCGCACGGCGCTGGATCAGAGCGCCGACGTGTACGCCATCTATGAAGGATACCAGGGGATGGTGGATGGGGGGAACCGTATCCGCAAGATGAGTTGGGAGAGCGTTGGCGGCATCCTGCACCAGGGTGGAACTGAGATTGGATCGGCACGCTGCGCCGAGTTCCGCACCCGGGAAGGGCGCATCAAGGCCGCCCGGCATCTGGTGAATCACGGTATTGACCGTTTAGTCGTAATTGGCGGCGACGGTAGCCTCACCGGTGCGAATATCTTCCGCAAAGAATGGCCTGCACTGCTTCAAGAACTGGTCGAAAAGGACTGGATCGGCCAAGAAACGGCCGGCCGGCATCCCGCGCTGTCGATTGTTGGATTGGTCGGATCAATCGACAACGATATGTACGGCACCGATATGACAATTGGTGCTGACACAGCCCTTCACCGTATCGTGGAAGCCATCGACGCCCTTGGCAGCACCGCTGCCAGCCACCAACGCACATTCGTTGTCGAGGTCATGGGACGCCGCTGCGGCTATCTGGCCTTGATGAGTGCCCTGGCTACCGGCGCCGGCTGGGTCCTAATCCCCGAGAACCCTCCAGCGACAGACGATTGGGAAGAACGGATGTGTGAAGTGCTGCAAGCCGGCCGCGAGACGGGGCGCCGGCACAGCATTGTGGTCGTTGCGGAAGGGGCCCAGGACAAAAACGGCAATCCTATTTCGAGTGCAGATGTCAAACAGGTACTGGAAGAACGGATGGGGGCAGAGACTCGGGTAACGGTCCTGGGACATGTTCAGCGTGGTGGTTCACCCAGTGCCTTCGACCGCAACCTGGGCACATTGTTGGGTCATGCAGCCGCAGACGAAATCCTCTCTGCCGACGTGGGCGACAAGCCGTTGCTGATCGGCATGCGAGGGAATCGGATCACTCGTACACCGCTGATGCAATGCGTCGAGCAGACCCATTCCGTCGCTGGTGCAATTGGGAATCAGAACTACGATAGGGCTATGGAGCTCCGTGGAGGGAGCTTTAAGGAAGCGTACCGTACGCTCCGCACACTGGTCCGCGTTATGCCCCACCCCCCGGAGCCCGGTGCGAAGCGCCTGAGGTTAGCCGTGATGAACGCCGGCGGGCTGGCGCCAGGCATGAACACAGCCGTGCGTGCGGCTGTCAGGCTGGGTTTGGACAAAGGCCACGCCGTGCTGGGCGTCCAGAACGGATTTAAAGGCCTGATCGCCGGCGATATTCGAGAGCTGGGCTGGATGGACGTGACCGGCTGGGCATCAATGGGCGGTGCGGAACTGGGTACGAATCGCAAGAAACCGAGCGGATCCGATTTCTACGCCGTCGCTCGAAATCTCGAAGAATACGAAGTTGATGGCTTGCTAATGATCGGTGGTTGGGACGGCTATCAAGGTGCCCATCGGCTTTTCGACCAACGCGACAACTTTCCCGCCTTCAACATTCCCATCATCTGTCTGCCGGCCACTATCGACAACGATGCACCTGGTTCCGAGCTGAGCATCGGTGCTGATACGGCGCTGAACAGCATTGTGGAAGCCGTCGACAAGATTAAACAATCAGCCGTTGCTTCGCGACGTTGCTTCGTCGTGGAAGTCATGGGACGTTACTGCGGCTATCTCGCCCTGATGAGTGGACTCGCCACGGGCGCGGAGCGGGTGTACCTCCACGAGGAAGGTGTGACACTCAGCGATCTGGAGGCGGATCTGTCCCATCTGGTCACAGGGTTCAAGAAAGGCAAGCGGTTGGGCTTGATGATCCGTAACGAGGCTGCGAACCCGGTCTACACCACAGATTTCACGTGCCGGCTTTTCGAGGAAGAAGGCGGGGGTCTTTTCGACGTGCGCCAGGCGATTCTGGGGCACTTGCAGCAGGGTGGCAATCCCACACCTTTCGACCGCATTCAGGCAACGCGATTAGCGACGAGGTGTATTGAATTCCTGGTCGAGGAGGCTGAAAAGACGTCGCCACGCGGCGCCTTCATTGGTTTTCAGGCCGGGCAGGTGCAGTTCACCGGTCTAGAAGACCTACCGCGCATGATAGAAAAGGACTACGGCCGGCCTAAAGAGCAGTGGTGGATGGACCTCCGCCCCATTGCGAAAGTGCTCGCTCAGCCAGGGCCGAACTCTGAGTAGGAGGTTTCAGGTTGAAAGGTTTCAGGTTGGAAGGAATGGTTGGCGTTCTGAGCAGCAACCCGTAACCTTCCCCCCAATCGATCTGGGCTGCCCTCGTAGTTGAGAAATCCGGAAAAGATGGGGTGTGGGGGCGGCCGCCCCCACCGACCCCATCTTTTCCGGTCTCTTCTTGTGTAGGCACGAAGCGCCTGAGTAGTCACTTACGGTGTTCGTTGACAAACCCTAAGCCGGCACCTTGGGCAGCTCAGCCAAGGCCTTCTGGATCGCCTCTTCATCGAGCTTGAAGTCCGGGAGATCCTTCCTGTGGAAGGCGTCATACGCACCTAGATCGAAATGGCCATGGCCGCTGTTGTTAAATAGAATGACCTTGGATTCCCCCGACTCCTTGCAGGCCATAGCCTCGTCGTAGGCCGCCTTGACGGCGTGAGCTGTCTCCGGGGCAACGATGAAGCCCTCCGCCTTGGCAAAGCTCTCGGCTACTCCCAGGACTTCATTCTGATGATAGGCCCGAGCTTCCACGTGCTCCTGTTCCAACAAGGCGCAGATGCTGGGCGCCATGCCGTGGTACCGCAGCCCGCCGGCGTGCACCGGGGCGGGTATGAAATCGTGCCCCACGGTGTGCATCTTGGCCACGGGACCCGTCTTTGCCGTGTCACCCCAGTCGAAGGCATAGATACCCCGCGTCATGCTGGGGCAAGCGGTCGACTCGACGAATATGGCTCGTAGGTCCTGTTTAGTACCATCCAGCTTGGCTCTCAGGAATGGGTAAATTAGGCCGGCCGCGTTGCTTCCGCCACCCGCACAGCCGATGACGATGTCTGGGTAGTCCCCGGCCATCTCCATCTGTTTCACCGCCTCCAGCCCGATCACCGTCTGGTGCAGCAGGACGAAGTTGACGACGCTGCCCAGGGAGTACTTGAAGCCCTCGTGGGTCACCGCGTACTCGATGGCCTCGCTGATGGCGATGCCCAGGCTACCCGTCGTCTCCGGGTCCGCCTCGAGGATGGCGCGGCCGGCGTTGGTTTCGGAGCTGGGGCTGGGTACGACGCTGCCCCCCCAAGTCTCCATGGCGACTCGACGATAGGGCTTCTGTTGATAGCTGATGGTGACCATGAAGACCTTGCATTCCATCTCAAAGAGCTGGGTGGCGAAGCACAGGGCGCTGCCCCATTGGCCGGCGCCAGTCTCAGTGGCGAACCCTTTCAGGCCTTCTTCTTTAGCATAGTAACACTGGGCTACAGCGGTATTGGGTTTGTGGCTACCCGGCGGGCTGACACCCTCCCACTTGTAGTAGATCTTGGCTGGGGTGTCCAAGGCTTCCTCCCAGCGTGCTGCATGGTAGACGGGCGAGGGGCGCCACATCTTCAGCGCATCCTGCACCTGGTCCGGGATCTCGATCCACCGCTCCTGGCTCACTTCTTGCTCAATCAAGGCCATGGGGAAGACGGGCGCCAAGTCATCGGGCCCCAACAGCTCCAGCGTTGCCGGATGCCGATACGGAGGTGGGGGCTGTTCCATGTCGGCAGTCACGTTGTACCAGTGAGTGGGTAGTTCTTTCTCATCCAGCAAATACTTGTACTGTGTCATGTTGTTCTCTCCTTACTCAATCCTCAATTGGTCAATCCAACGGATGAATGACGACGGCTTTCGTGAGTAGCATCCCCCCTTTCCTCAGACACTGGTGAAGACTCTCCGTTTTCCAAGAAGACGGTTCGATCAATAAAGAACTGCTTGTAGAGTTTGTAGTGCGTTGTGTCTTCGTAGTCGACTTCCTCGATGCGGGGTGAGTCAAAGCTGAAGATCTGAGCCCCTGGGTAGGCCAGCAGAAGAGGGGAGTGGGTGGCCATGATGAACTGAGCATGACCTTCCGCCTCGAGCTGCTGTAGCAGGTTCAAGAACTGCAGTTGTCGAGAGGGCGAAAGTGCGGACTCGGGTTCGTCGAGGAAGTAGAGGCCTCTGACGTGGAAGCGGTTGCTGAAATAGCTCAGGATTGCCTCGCCGTGAGACAGGGTGTTCAGAATTCGGCCGCCGTGGTACTCCAGCCGGCCCGGATCACACAACGCGACATCATCGAGGAAGTCGGCAAACTCATGGAACGTCTCCGCCCTGAACAGGGACCCCGACACGGTCCCCTCTGACCACGTCACGGTGACATATTCTGCCAATCGAGTTTCGAAGGGATTGTTGTGGGCAACGTGTCGCCTGGGCTTGTCCCAGATATGGATGCCGCACTTCCTACTGACAGCTTCCAGCAAGGTGGATTTACCCGATCCATTCTCTCCCACGAAGAAGACAACGCGCCTGTTGAAAGTCAATTCGGTCGTTGTGTTGAGAATTGGTATGTTGAATGGATAGAGTCGATTGGTCGGAAAGCGGTCGGCATCGATCCTGATCTTGGTGAGATGCATTGTTGGTGACTCACTGAGATGTCTGTCTCAAGTTCCGGACGGTGGTTTCTACTTCCTCCTGGTTGGTGGCACGCGGGGAGAGTTCCAGATACATCTCCAAGTCGGCCAGAGCCTGTCGATAGTTGCCCTCAAGTCCCGAAGTGATCCCGCGGCCGTAGTACGCGGCGGCGAATTTGGCGCTATAGTTGATGGCTTGATCGTAGTCGGCAATGGCCCGTTCATTGTCGCCTTGGGTGGCGTACAAAGAGCCGCGAGTGTAGAAAGCGGCGGCGTACTGGGGGTCCAGATCGATGGCCCGGTTGCAGTCAGCTAGAGCAAGATTGTATTCTCCCTGAGCTTCGTGGGCCACCGCCCGATTGTGGAAAACAACCGCATCGTTGGGGTCGAGTTCTATGGCGCGCTCATAGTCGTCCAGGGCCAGCTCGTAATGGCCTTGCGCGGCGTAGGCCAGGCCGCGATTGTTGTAGGCGGTCGCATCATCCGGGACAAGTTCGATGGCCCGACCATAGTCAGCAATGGCCAACCCATACTCTTCCAGGGCACTATATGCCGCCCCCCGATTGATGTAGAGGGAGGCATCGTCAGGCTCCAACGCGATCACGTGGGTGAAAGCATCAATTGCCTGCCGATAGTCGCCTCTGTAGAAGAAGTTGTTCGCGCGAATCCGAGCATCCTTACTCACGTTATGAGTCCACCCTTCTGAGTGCAGACGTACTGCGTGCAGACGTACTGCGTGCAGACGTACTGCCGGCTGGCAGACGTACTTAGACTCCGTCTCGCGATGGGCGAAGGTCTCCTGACCGAGGCGAAACGGGCTCGGTCAGGAGACCTTCGGCGATCAAAAGGCCGTCGCTGGGGTAAATCTAACAATGTCAAGTTACTCGAAGTCACATGCTACTCAATCCTTAGCCCTAAGTTAGCGCTCTGGACGGTCTCTGACCGCGCCAGGGGCGCGGATTGACATGCTACTGGAAACAAAAAACCTCTCGGCCCTTCCTCAGGGACGAGAGGCTCGCGGTGCCACCCTAGTTCGACGGGTATTCTTGACAACGAATGGAAGAATCAAAACGAACAGATCATCTCTGGCGGGTGTCGACGTTCGGCCTGTTCGCTTCATTCTGCTGTTCAATGTTCAGAGAATCCGCCGCACTCATTGCAGGTACGGGATCGCTGGCGCGACGCAGCGCTGTGATCCGATACCCTCGGCCGTGATAACGGTGGCGACTCCGGCGGAACTTACTGAACCTTACTGTTCAGCTCCGCAGCTCCCAGGCCCATTCACCCTCGGCGTGCGCACCGGGCTCACACCTATCGCCGGCTCTCTGGGACGCCGTTTCGAGGACTACTCTTCCTGATCAATGCTCTTACCTGTCAAGTTGCCGCATAGTGTACCAGAAAACTGAACCTTTGTCAACCGGCTGGTGTCTCATGGGTGCATCCCACATTTGTTAATGAGGTGATTGTCTGAACTTCCGTACCAGTATGCGTCACCATCTCGAACAAGCTCGAGCGTCCGGACGCCGCAACTTGTTGCGGGTTGAGAGCGCTGGCCACCGGCTTTACAAACTTGGGGTGCACACCTGCCTCGTCTTGACAAACGCGGCGTCCTCTGGTATGCTACTCTTGTACCTCTCAAGTGACATACCTGTCTGAAAAGGTGAGCGGGCCGGTGCATGAGCTACCTGCCGAGCGGGGTTCTACATTCATTGTTGTAGCGTCACAGTCGTAGGCGGGAGGTGACAATACGGCGCGAACTCATCCAAGCTCTCAAATACTGACTTGTCTGTCTTCTGCTTAGGCTTAGTCAAGAAACGATTTCCCGTTGTTGTTAGGCGGATTTCCTAAGGCGAAATAGGAACTGATGTTTTGACAGGCCCCTAGCATGACTATCCACCAATTACCTGCGCCACTAGCATAGGAGGTGTGTGAATGCGACATACGCGAATCTTCTTGGTTGTCATCCTGTCATTGACGTTGTTGCTCGCGGCCTGCAGTGCACAGGCAGCCGGCATCCCGGCTCAGGAGACAACACTCAACATCATCGACACGGCGGCAGACATCATCCCCGAGATAGACCTGCCGGCGCTGACACTCACCTATGATCAACAAGGTGTCCCAAGCATCTTTGGGTTCAGCACAACGCAGATCCAGCGTTTGACGGGCATGGATCTAAGCATCCTCAACTTGGATCCTGTCTTCATCGACTGGTTTATGCGCAGCAACCTACAGCACGTGGAGATCGAACATACAGAGAATGGATTGCTCCTGTTCGCGAATGGACAGCTGCTGCCGTCAGTCGGTTGGAATACCGATACGCTGAGCAGCGCCGTTGATGTCGCCGAGATGATGGATATACAAAATGCCTCCGTCATCAAGCGCTTGGTGCCGGTTCTCCAGAAGCTGGGACTCCACTTCGTGATTCGGTTCCCGGTGGCATCCGGAAACGACTCGATTTCTCTGCATGAGCGCGGGGCTGTTGAGCTGCCGGCGCTGGCGGATGTCGAGGGAGAAGCTCCGGTCATTCAACTGGCGGTTGAGTATCGCGAAGATGGCTTGCCCTCCATCCTCGGTTTGACCAGCCGTGACATCACGGCTCTGACCGGAATCGATCTGTCCCCCATCGAACTATCTGAAAGCACCATTCAGCGCACGAGGTCTATGAACCTGCAGAGTGTCGAGTTGGAAACGCACGCAGATGGCCTGTATGTGTTCCTGAATGGGAAGGAAGTACCGCGCTTGGCCTATGGCCCGGAGCAGCTTGACACAGTGGTGTCGCTGTACGGCCAGATGTATCCGGCATCTCAACCCGCGCCGGCTTTCTTGCGGACAGCCTTGATGACGCTCCAGCAGTTAGATCTTGATTTCATCGTCCAGTTCCCGCTGGCCGCAGGTGCGGAGCGACTTCCCCTGCATGAAGAGATGTGAATGTATCATCTCAATATTTCAGGGCTATGTAGGTCGAAATGGTATTTCGACCCGACGATTTACCAAATCGTCCTACATGTCCCCCATATATTGAGAAGATACATGTGAATCGTTAGTTGGCGACTACGCGTAAGCTCACGGACGAGGGCGATCGGATGAATGGCAGGATTGTTCCCCGATCGCCCCTTTTATTGACATAAACTAATAGTTCGTGACTGTTTCGTGACACCCTAGACATAAAATACGGGCGCATAGGCACTTTGCCGCCCCAAAGGTAATCCTGCCCCCGGGCTTCGTGGCCCCCCGGCGATATGGAAGCCCGGTATCTTTCGGAGGTGGCACAAATGAATACCGTTTGGCTGCGCCGGTTTGGCGCTTTGACGCTAGCCATGTTGTGCTCTGCTCTGTTTAGCACACACGTCTTGGCTGCCCCGGCGATTCTGCCCCAGCCGCAAGTACATACTTCAACTTCGAGCGTGTCGATGGTGTGGCATGCGCAGGAGCTGTCGGCTTCTGTCATGTCCTCGGCACGACGACCTTCTGTTGAGCCGCCGGCACCCACCGGTGATCCGCCGGCGCCAACGGTTCCCCTTCCGGCACCGAAACCGCCGGTGGAGCCCCCGGTTGAACCGCCGGGGCCAGTGCTTCCACCGGATACACCGGAACCCCCTGAGCCGACGCCCGGTACGCTAGTACCAGAA
The DNA here is from genome assembly GCA_018263655.1 of Anaerolineales bacterium. Lineage (GTDB taxonomy): Bacteria > Chloroflexota > Anaerolineae > Epilineales > JAANWY01 > JAANWY01. Next base: position 14,008 of record JAANWY010000394.1, read on the forward strand.
CCTCCGGCTGAAGATCCGGGGGACTCAGGTTCGGACAAATCGGTGACGCCCACACCCGCTGCGAAGCCAGATCTCCTCGTGGCTGAACCGTCGACAGGTCCTGTCGTGACGGCCGCTGAAGAGACGGTCATGGAGCTTCTCATCAAGTTCGGGACTGGCGGTAGTGCGCGAATGTTGACCCGGACCGAAATCGGCTTGACTGCGCAGGTCGCGAGTCGCATACCGCAACTGGGCGTAGAAGTTGTTCGCGTCACATCCAGCAGCACGGAAGAGGCGACGCTGAAGGCACTCCGCCGATTGCCGGGTGTCGTCTACGTCGAGCCCAACTACCCTGTCCACTTGCTGGAGCTGCCCAGCGATCCAGACGTGCCGGCGCAGTGGCACCTGGACGCAGTTGAGGCGTCGGGCGCATGGGATATGGCGACCGGCGAGGGTGTGACGATTGCCATGATCGATACTGGCATCGACCCGGCCGAGCGTGATTTGAAGAACAAGCTCGTCGCTGGTTACGATTTCGTCAACCAGGATGCAGAACCCTGGGACGATCAGGGTCATGGTACCTACGTTGCGTTGATCGCTGCAGCGACGGCCTACAACGGCTATGGTGGCGCCGGCGTTGCCTACGACGCTCAGGTGATGCCCGTCAAGGCCCTGAATGACTCGGGGTCTGGCACGCATGAGTGGCTGGCGAAGGCCATCGTCTGGGCGACAGACAACGGTGCTGACATCATCAACCTCAGCGCCGGCGGCCCTTACCCGTCACAGACGCTCCAGGGTGCAGTGAACTACGCCTGGCGACACGGTGTGTTGTTGGTCGCTGCAGCCGGCAACGAGCATACCAACGTGCCGGTGTACCCGGCCTCGTACGACTCGGTACTGGCCGTGTCGGGTACGACGCGCGATCAGAAGCGTGCAAGCTTCTCGAACTGGGGCGACTATGTGAGTTTGGCAGCGCCCAGCACCAACATTCTGGTAATGTACGCTGGGAGCCACCTGAGCGAGAGCGGCACATCTTTCGCCGCGCCTCAAGTCTCTGGCGTTGCTGCTTTGGTCTTGTCACGGAATCCGGGCCTCAGCGCTGGCCAGGTTCGAGATGTTGTGCAGTCCGCAGCCAGCGACCTGGGTACCCCAGGTTGGGATCCGTTCTACGGCTTCGGACAGGTGAACGCACATCGGGCTGTCTTGCATGCGCGTCGCGGCTCCAGCGGCCCCAATCCCACGAATGCTTTGGTAGAGGCCGTGAACCGAGTGCGACGGGACCAGGGTCTGCCTGTCCTGCGGCCTGATGGTACGCTCATGGCCTCGGCCCAGCGGCGAGCGGAGCGCCTGACCTCGCGTTGTGGATCGAGCGGGGAGGCTCGCCTCACGTCTTGCTTCACACGTCCGAGTCGTGTTACCCACCGCCTCGAGGTGGTATTCGTCGGCATCGCGTCACCGGAAGCGGTTGTCAATCTGTTGGCATCCTCGACGGCAGGCCAAGACTTGCTGTTCGGATCGTACCAGCAGATTGGAGCTGGCCACGTGGAAGCGGGGCGTGGAGCGGTGAGTCGAGTGTGGGTGCTACGGTTCGCCCGGGATCTCATCTTGCCTCGCATCGGACCTCCCCGCCCAATTCCAGGTCTGGAGTAGGTAGCACAGCGGTTCTTACAGTACCCTGCCCATCCGTGGTACGCTCAACGGGGGCAGCGGTCGGAGCGCCCCTCCGACCGCTGCCCCCGCTTCTTTTGGCTTGTGTGGGGATGATGGCGATTATTATGATTTCGATAACTACTCGGGCTACTGCCCGGCTACCATCCTCGTGGTTGAGAAATGCGGAAAAGATGGAGGTGTGGGGGGCGGCCGCCCCCCACACCTCCATCTTTTCCGCATATTCCTTGTGTAGTCACCGATTTCGCTGGAAACCTCGTTTGACAAGAGGGACAAAAACGGATATAATAAGCCTATTATGATTTAGTCTAGGCAAAACTTGATTCTGCTGGCAACTAATTGATAAGTGTTCAGACCACGAAGAATGCGTTTTAGGGGGTTAGCCTGATGCCCGATCCGCTCTTCTCTCTCCTAACCGCGGTAAGCATCGCTGCGCTCGGCTCGTTGCTTTTCTGGCCGGAGCGCGGCGTCATTCACCGTTGGCGGAGGGCGCGCCAGATGACCGAGCGTGTTCTAACCGAGGATGCACTGAAGCATATCCACGATTGTCAGATGCACGGTCACCGGCCCACGGTACAGAGTCTTGCCGGCGCGCTCCACATCACGGTTGACCAGGCTTCCGACATCCTGACCGATATGGAAACGCGTGAGTTGCTGAGCGTCGAGGGCGGTAGCCTCCGATTGACACCCAGTGGACGAGACTACGCGCTGCACATTCTTCGCGCACACCGCCTTTGGGAACGTTACCTGGCCGATGAGACGGGTTTTATTGAGACGGAGTGGCACGAACGAGCTGAGCGCCGCGAGCACACCTTAACGCGTGCCGAGGCCGATGCACTGTCTGCCAAACTGGGCTACCCAACCCATGATTCACACGGCGATCCAATTCCCACCGCCAGTGGTGAGGTGGTGTCCCACGGCGGCAAGCCGCTGACGGCCATAGGTATTGACGAGCCGGCGCGCATCGTGCACATCGAAGATGAACCCCAGGCCATCTATGCGCAGTTGGTGGCCGAAGGGTTGCACGTCGGCATGACGGTACGCGCCCTTGAAATATCGCCCCAACGGATTCGCTTCTGGGCCAATGGGGATGAGCACCTATTGGCGCCTATCGTAGCGGCGAATGTCTCGGTTCAGCCGCTGCCCGACGAGCAGATCGAAGAGGCGGAACCCGGCGAACGACTCGCCGATTTGCTTGTCGGCGAGAAGGGAAAGGTCTTGAGTATCTCGCGTGCATCTCGGAGCGTCGAGCGCCGGCGTCTGCTCGATCTGGGCATCGTACCCGGCACAATCGTCGAAGCCGAGATGACGAGTCCCAGTGGCGATCCCACGGCCTATCGCATCCGGGGTGCACTGGTTGCACTGCGTGAGGAACAAGCTAGATTGATCAGCATTGCCCGTTCAGAGGAGGTGACGATATGACGACCCAGGTCCCGCAAGCAAGCACTGCGCCCTGTGAGATCTGCCCGGTCCACAACGCCGCTCATCTATTGAAGTTAGGCGTCGACATGGAGAACTGGGATTTCGTGGTGGCGTTGGCCGGCAACCCTAACACCGGCAAGAGCACCGTGTTCAACGCCCTGACCGGTCTGCGGCAACACACCGGCAACTGGCCCGGCAAGACCGTCACCCGCGCCGAGGGCGGCTTTGAGTATGGCGGCCAGCGTTATAAGCTGGTAGACTTGCCCGGCACTTACTCGTTGCTTGCCACGACGCTGGACGAGGAGATTGCACGAGACTTTATCCTCTTTGGCCAGCCAGATGTGACTGTGACCGTTGTGGATGCCACCACGCTGGAGCGCAACCTGAACTTGGTGCTGCAAGTATTGGAGATCACCGACCGTGTCGTCTTGTGTCTCAATCTGATGGACGAGGCGCGCCGGCATGGACTGCAGATCGATGACCGCCGGCTGGCGCGCGATTTGGGTGTGCCGATTGTACCGACGGTTGCCCGCTACGGTGAGGGGTTGGAGGAATTGCTGCAGACGATTAGCGATGTGGCTACCGGGCGGACGGTGTGCCAACCACACCGCATTAAGGGGGAGTCGCCGGTCCTCAACCGGGCTGTGTCACAACTGGTGACTCAGATCGAGGCCGTCTTCCCGGGGCTGCCCAACGCGCGTTGGGTCGCTCTACGCTTGTTGGATGGGGATCAACGAATAATCAAAGCTGTCCAAAAAGGCGAGTTGGGTGGTCTGAGCCGGGGTGAATCTGAAGAAGCAGGGCGGGGCCTGGAATTAGCATTGGAGGCCGCAGGGTGATTGGCCTCGCCGTCGAGTTCACTTGAGCCTCTCCAAAGATCTATGTTGGTGCACAATGGCGACTTCAGGGGCTAAAACGGCTATTTGCGTTGTAAGCGTTCAGGGGGTAGCGCCGGCTGAGTGCCCTGGAGCCCTTCGACAAGCTCAGGATGAACTCCGCGGAAGGGTGTATCGAAGCCAAGCGGCTCTCGAAAACCAGAATTGCTCCGGTAAGACCCGCTTGGTTTCGATACGCTTCTCCGCTGGCGCTACGAAGCTACTCAACCGGCGCTCCTATGTCAATGGCTGAACGATTACTTTGCGTTTTCGATGACGGCGATGAGAGGAATAGATAGATGAACGTATCGAAGGAAGCAAACCCCAACGACATCCTGGCAACGGCCAATGCTTTGCGTTGGGAGATTGGCAGTGGTTTTCACGAGGATTTGATGGAGTCGATCTACGCGGATGCTGCGCGTATTGCCGATCGGTCCGTTACGCGCGCGGACGAGAAGCCACAGTTCGATTTGGACCGTACCATTGACCGTCTGGTTACGAGCCGTACTTGGGGTTTCCCCATCATGTTGTTCCTGCTCACTGTCGTGTTCTGGATCACAATTTCGGGGGCTAACGTGCCGTCGGGGTTGCTCGCTTCGCTTTTTCTGGACACACTTCATCCGCTCTTGAAAGACCTGGCCGCCAATATTGGGTTGCCGTGGTGGCTAGACGGCTTGTTGATTGACGGTATGTACTTGGCTACGGCTTGGGTACTCAGTGTGATGTTGCCGCCGATGGCAATTTTCTTCCCGCTCTTCACCCTACTAGAGGATCTAGGCTATTTGCCGCGGGTGGCTTTCAATCTCGACAAGACTTTTAAGCGATCCGGCGCCCACGGCAAGCAGGCGCTTACCATGGCGATGGGGTTTGGATGCAACGCCGCCGGCGTCATCGCCACCCGCGTCATCGACAGCCCGCGCGAGCGCTTGATCGCCATTATCACCAACAACTTCGCGCTGTGCAATGGCCGCTGGCCGACGCAAATCTTGATTGCGTCGCTCTTTATTGGAGCGCTGGCGCCGGCCCACATGGCAGGATTGATTTCGGCGCTGACCGTGGTCGGTATCGCCGTACTCGGTGTGCTCTTGACCTTTGTGGTTTCATGGGCGTTGTCCCAGACGATCCTGAAGGGGGAGCCGTCCACCTTCAGCCTGGAGCTACCGCCGTACCGACCACCGCGCATCTTGCAGACTATTTACACATCTCTCATTGACCGCACGATGTTCGTGCTGTATCGGGCGGTGGTCTTCGCCTTGCCGGCCGGCGCCGCTATCTGGCTCGGCGCGAATATCCAAATCGGTGGGACCAGCATCGCAGAGATCCTGATCAACTTCCTCACTCCTCTCGGGGTCTTGCTGGGTCTGAACGGCGTAATCTTGGTGGCCTACATTGTGGCGATTCCTGCTAACGAAATCGTCATTCCCACCGTCTTGATGCTGACCGTTCTGGTCACCGGTATGAGCGGGGTGGGGGAGGGGGCCGGCGTGATGTTTGAGTTGGACTCCCAGGCTGATACCGTGGCGCTCTTCCATGCCGGCGGCTGGACGCTGCTGACGGCCGTCAACTTGATGCTGTTTAGTCTGATCCACAACCCGTGTAGCACGACGATTTACACGATCTACAAAGAGACCGGTAGCATCAAATGGACGACGATTTCGGCATTGCTGCCGGTGGGCATGGGCTTCGCCGTCACGTTCGTGGTGGCCCAGGTATGGCGTCTCGTTGCAGGGATGGGGTACTAGACACCGTCCTGACCGTTTAGACACCTGGAATTAACAAAGTATTGGTTGGAGAGATGGACATGAACCTCAAATCTCGCGATACGCATCCGCTGTCCCTTCGATTTGTGGGATGCGTGGCACTGGTGTTCCTGCTGGGCGTGGTCGGATGCGGCTCGCGCGGGGCTTCGCCGGCCCCGACGAAGATCGCTGCACTCACGCCGGCACCTCAGTCGACGGCGACGCAGGTGCCCACATCGACAAGTAGACCTGAGCCCACAGACACGCCTCAACCGACGCCGGCTCCCATCGACTTGACCCTCGTCCACACGAACGATACATGGGGCTATCTCGACCCCTGCGGCTGAAAGCCTAAACTGGGTGGTGTGGCTCGGCGAGCCACCTTGATCGAACAGCAGCGGCAGGCTTCTGAACACATTCTGGTGCTAGATGCCGGCAATTTCCTCATCGGTGACCGCGACCCGGCGGTGCGTACGCAAGGCCAGACCAGCGTTGAGCTTATGAACCTGATGGGGTATGACGTGGTGGCCCTGGGAGCGAAGGACCTTGAACTCGGCCCCGACGTACTGAAGCAGCGCATCACCGAGGCGAAATTCACGGTGCTGTCAGCCAACGCTATCGACGTCAACACAGGTTCGCGCTTCGTAGACCCCTTCACGATTGTGGAAATCGACCAATATCGGATCGGTATCGTCGGCATCAGCGGCGCGCTGGCCACGGATCAAATTCAGGTTCACGACCCGCTGCGCGCGACCAGAGCCGCGGTGGCGCAGTTAGCCAGCCAAACTGACATCATCATCGTGCTGTCAAATGCTGGCGACAACCTCAATCGGTCCATTGCAGCTCAGATCCCCGATGTCGATTTTGTGATCGGCGCCGCCGGCCGGGTTACACCTCGGATTGTTGAGGCTGGTGGAGGGCTCTTCGTCCAAGCTGACCAGGCATCGCCGGGGCATGCGGGCCGCTACGTCGGCGTGGCTGATCTGCAAATCGATAGTCAAGGTAACCTCCTTGAGAGCAAGTGGGAGCGTGTGGTGCTCTCCCCCGAGATTGCGGACGATCCAGAGTTCCTCCAGTGGGCGGCCGAACACCGCTGATATGGGATGCCATTTTCCTTCGACCGCCACCCACGAGGACTTCGAGCCCGCGATCGGGTCTCAGTGGCAACGGCACGTCGTAGGAAGTGGCACCCTAGAGCCGACGGGCAGTAGCCTCCGCTTCGTCAACACCGACACCACGTCTGAAGAATACACCAACGCCCAGATCGACGACTACCAGGGCCTCTCGCGTCGCGACTTCTTCTGGCGACCGCCACTGACGCTGACCGTACGGGCGCGCTTCTCGCACCCCGCCGGCATGCTGAGTGGCACAGCCGGCTTCGGTTTCTGGAATGACCCTTTCTTGATGACTGGCACTCGACTGCCGAGCCTGCCACGCGCTCTCTGGTTCTTCTACGCCTCACCGCCGTCGAATATGAAGCTCGACCTGGACACGCCGGGGCGCGGCTGGAAAGCGGCCACCATCGACGTCCTGCGCTGGCCGTTTTTTCTGCTCGCACCGATTGCCCCCCTGGCAATCCCGCTGATGAACATCCAGCGGCTGCACCGCGCCCTGTGGCCTATCGGACAGCGCGCCATCGGCGTGCGCGAGGCGCTCGTCGACGTGGACATGACGACGTGGCACACGTATGCGATCGAGTGGAGGACAGAGTGGGTGCATTTCAGTGTGGATGGCGGCTCCGTTCTCCGCTGTGCGACGTCGCCTCAAGGGCCATTGGGGTTCGTGATGTGGCTCGACAATCAGTACGCCGTCGTCACGCCGTGGGGCCGCTTCGGCTATGGCCGGCTCGCTGCGCCTGGCCGGCAGTGGATGGAAGCCGCCTGGCTAGACGTCGAGGTGTGAAGCGTTTCGCGTCCCCCGGTGTAGGTGCCTGAAACAATTTGGCCATCACTGGCGTTTACTACTTGTATCTATGAAACGACTCAGTATCATCCTCCTCACGATCGCCCTCGCCGGCCTCACCCTGGGCTACTGGCTGCTGCTGGCCGACCTGCCCTCGCCCGAGGCGCTCATCACGCGCACCTCGCCGGACGCCACCAAGATCTACGACCGCGAGGGCCGGCTCCTGTACGAGATTCTCGATCCGCGTGCCGGCCGGCGCACCCGCGTCGCGCTAGACGAGCTGCCGCCCCACGTCCGACAGGCCGCCATCGCCGTCGAAGATGCCAACTTCTACTCGAATCCGGGCGTCGACGTCCGAGGCATTACGCGCGCCTTCGTCCAGATGTTGCGCGAGCGACGCATCGTCTCGGGCGGCAGCACGATTACGCAGCAGCTTGCGCGGGCGACGTTGCTGTCGGAAGAGGAGCGCACGCAGCGCACGTTTGCGCGCAAGTTCCGCGAGTCGATTCTGGCACTGCGCGTCACGCGGGCGTTCTCCAAGGACCAGATCTTGGAGATGTACCTCAACGAAGTATACTTCGGGCAACTGGCCTACGGCATCGAAGCGGCGTCGCAGACCTACTTCGGCAGGCCGGCCCGCGAGCTGGACCTGGCTGAGGCGGCGCTGATGGCCGGCCTCATCCAGGCGCCGGCGGCCTACAACCCGCTGGTCGACATCGACGCGGCACAGCGCCGGCAGGAGATCGCTCTGGGTCTGATGGTGAAAGCCGGCTTCGTCAGCCAGGGCGAGGAGGCGCTGGCCAAGGCCGAGCCGCTACACTTCACCGGCGGCAACGTACCGCTGCGCGCCCCCCACTTCGTCAGCTACGTCCGCAACCTGCTGGAGGCCAAGTACGGCGACGAAGCGGTGAACCACGGCGGCCTGCACGTCGTTACCACGCTGGACCTCGACCTGCAAAACCGAGCTGAGGCCATCATCCAGCGCCGCATGGCGGAGCTCAACAAGCGCGAACCTGGCAAGCCCGACTACAACGTCAGCGACGCCGCGCTGGTGGCCATCGATCCGCAAACGGGCGAGATTCTGGCCATGGTCGGCAGCGCCGACTATTTCAACGAGAAAATCGACGGTGCCGTCAACGTCGCCCTGGCCCGCCGGCAGCCGGGATCAGCCATTAAGCCCATCACTTATGCTACAGCGTTCGAAAAAGGCTGTCAATCAGAGATTAGAGATTGGAGATTAGAGATTAAGTCACCGAACCTGCAATCTCCAATCCTTCGACAAGCTCAGGACAGGTTCTCCAATCTCCAATCTCCATGCTTCACACCCGCAACCGTCCTATCCGACGTCTCGACCGCCTTCCTGACCAAAGAAAACGAACCCTACCGGCCCATGAACTACGACCGTATGTGGCACGGCCCCATCAGCCTGCGCCGCGCTCTGGCGACGTCGTCTAACATGGTGGCCGTCAAGGTGCTGGACGCCGTCGGTGTGAACGCCATGGTTGACACCGCCGAGGCGCTGGGCATCACCACTCTGACCGACCGCGAGCGCTACGGCCTGGCCCTCACCCTGGGCGGCGGCGAGGTCAAGCTCCTGGAACTCACCGCGGCCTTTGGCGCCTTCGCCAACACCGGCCACCGCGTCACCCCAACCGCCATTCTCGAAGTGAGCTCAGCCGACCACCCAACCACCCAACCACCCAACCACCCAACCACCCAACCACCCAGCCACCCGACTACCCAACCACCCGCTATCTCTCCCCAGGTCGCTTATCTCATCACCGACATCCTGTCCGATGATCAAGCACGATTGCCGGCCTTCGGTGAAAACAGCGTCCTCAAGCTGACGCGGCCGGCCGCCGCCAAGACCGGCACCACCAGCGACTGGCGCGACAACTGGACCGTGGGCTACACGCCAGACTTGGTGACGGGTGTGTGGGTGGGCAACGCCGACAACAGCCCGATGCAGTTCATCTCCGGCATCACGGGCGCCGGCCCGATCTGGCACGACTTCATGGAGGAGGCCCACCGAGGTAAGCGGGTGCGCTACTTCCAGCGTCCCGACGACCCTTCGACAGGCTCAGGACAGCGCCTGATCGAGATCGAAGTCTGCGAATCCAGCGGACTTCTGCCAACGGAGGACTGCCAGCGCCGCAAGCGCGAGCTCTTCATCGAGGGCACAGAGCCCACGCAGTACGACAACAGCTACCAGGCCTTTGACATCGACGCCGCCACCGGCCTGCTGTGGGACGCGGGTTGCGAGGGGCCGCAAGTCGAGCGCATTTTCCGCTTGCTCCCACCCGATGCTCGCGATTGGGGCCGCAAGCACGGCATTCCGGAGCCGCCGGCCCAAACCTGCAACGGCCAAACGGTTGCAAGTTTCAGGTTACAGGTTGAAGGTACCGAACCTTCAACCTTCCAACCTTCCAACTTTCAACTCGCCATCGTAAGTCCGGCGCCGAACACGACGTTCGCGCTGTCGGAGCAGTTGCCGGCCGGCTTCCAGCGCGTCGAGGTGGTGGCCCAGGCTCGCACCGCCACGCCGCTGCGCGAAGTCACGCTGCTGGTGGATGACGAGCCGCTGGCGACGTTGAGCCGGCCGCCGTATCGGGCGCTGTGGCAATTGGAGGCCGGCGGGCATCAGGTGCGGGCGGTGGGGGTGGATGCCGAGGGGCGAGAAGTGGAGAGTGAGTCGATTCGGTTCACTGTCTTGGAGGCTGAGCCAAGCGCGAGACGCTAGAGGTTGCCTATCAGGTTGCCTATCAGGTTGCCTATCAGGTTGCCTATCACTTTGATTGAGTTGTTGTTTTGTCTGTTTAGGTCCATACTTACAGTCAACAACAGGCTGAAGGAGGGATAATCAAATGGCAGCGACATTGACCTACCTGGAAAAGTTAGTCCGAGAGACTGATAAAGCTGAGTCCGAGGTAATGACGTTGGCTTTCCAGACCGGTTTGCGGCAATTGTGGCGAGAACATGTCTTAGGACATTATCTCCGCGGCAAGATTGCGCGTGATGAGGCAATCGAGACAGTAGGGATCGATTGGGTAGAACTGGCCGAGCGCCAGCACGAAGCAATGATGGAAGACTTAGCATGGGCACTGGGCGAGTAGAGGTCGCTGTAACAGATGCCGGCCCACTGATTCACCTGGCGGAGATCGACTGTCTGCGCTTCTTGCGCATTTTCGACGACTTGCATATCCCTGACGCTGTGTGGTCAGAAACCGTGGGACAGAAACGAGTCGAAGAATCAGATATTTCGAAGCTGGATAATGTTCAGCGACACAGTTTGTCTCAAGCTCCACTCGATCAATTCATCCAAGATCACAAGTTGGGGGAATTGCACGTTGGTGAGCTGGAAGCTCTGTATCTGTGCAATCAAATCGGTGTCTCAGTACTGTTGACCGATGATCTGGCCGTGCGCAGGACAGCCAAGCAGTTTGGTCTAACACCTGTGGGGTCGCTGGGTATCGTGGTGAGGGCCTATCGAGAAGAGCTTATCAACCTGGAGGAAGCTGAGCAGCACCTCATTGATCTGTATGATGTAAGTACGTTGTTTGTCACACGAGCCATTGTGGAGCTTGCTACTCAACAGCTGCATAAGCGAAGTAACGGACGATAACGGGCAGTATTGGAGGCAGAACCCAAGCCACGTATCATATAGAAGAGGAGGCGTTTGGACCACGAAGGACACGAAAGGGCGCGAAATTCGCGAAAGGGATGGCTTTGTATTGAGGTCGGCTTCCCTGATACGGGGCTTGTTTCCGGTGAGTTGTCTGTCGTGACACGCAGACAGAAGGGAAACATAATCAGAGTCAAGGTGCGTTGGGCAGTCCTTTCGCGTTTTTCGGCCATTTCGCAGCTTTCGCGGTTCAAGAACCCAACGTACAATTGAAATCCAACCAACTGCTAACCTACGGAAGGGGGGACCTGTGACATCGAAACGCTCCAAGAAAGGCTACGACTTCGAACCACTGACGTACGAAGTCCTGGGAGCGTGCATCGAGGTACAGCGGCAACTGGGCCGACACTGCAGGGAAATCGACTACCAGCGCGCTCTGAGGATCGAATTCAAGAAACGCGGCATCCGATCCGTACGGGAGCACAAAATTCCGATCAAATACGACGACGAAATCATCACCAAACGTCGCGCTGATTTCCTGATCTGGGACGAGGACGACGAAATCCTGCTCGAAACCAAGGCCCGTAGCGAAATTCTCGACCAAGATATCGAACAGTGCCTGCTATGCCTGAAAAACGGAGGCTACGAGACCTGTCTGCTGGTCAATTTTGGCGAGAAACCTATCGGCCGGCAGCGAATTGTCTACACGCATGGTGAGTAGCCGAAGGTTTGGACCGCGAAGTTCGCGAAAGGTATCTGGACCGCGACAGTCACGAAACGGGCGAAAACCGCGAAAGAGTTGATTTTACATTGGGGCCGGTTTCCCTGATGAGTGACTTGTGTTCGATGAGTTGTCTGTCGTGACGAGAATGCAGAAAAGGAGCATGGCCAAAGAGAAGTTGCATTGGGCAGCCCTTTCGCGCATTTCGCGCTCTTTCGTGAACTTCGCGGTCCCAACCGCCACCAACACCCAAAACCAACTGACCCATCCAGCATCATCTGTCGTTTATAGTATGAAATAGCATCCCGCCGGCAAATAAGGAGGAACACATGCCAAACCAAAAACGTAGAATTACAATCGAAATCCTGCTCGCCGGCCTCATCCTGGCCGCGAGCATTTTCATCCTCGGCGCCTGCGGCGCCGAGGAGCCCGGCCCGCCCCCGCAGGCACCTACGGCAGTGCCGGCTCAGCCCACCAGCGAAG
>JAANWY010000395.1 GCA_018263655.1 Anaerolineales bacterium
ATCAGGCCCCTTCGATAGAACTCAGAACAGTATATTCTCAATATATGGGGGGACATGTAGGACGATTTGGTAAATCGTCGGGTCGAAATACCATTTCGACCTACATAGCTCCGAAATATTGAGATGATACTCAGAACAGGACTTTGCAGCCAAGCCCGAGACAGATCTACTCTCGACGTTCCACGATGTAGGCCGCCAAATCGCGCAGCGAGTCGCGGGCCGGCACATCAGGCAAGACAACCAAGGCATCAATCGCTTTCTGTACAAGCTCGCTGGCTTCTGCCAATGTGGCATCGATGGCTGAAGACTCCCGAATGGCCCCGACCAGCTCTTCAACGGCCGCGTCCTGGTTATCACCATTCCAGTAGTTCACCAGGGAAGGGTGTTGCGGGCTTGTTTCTGCGAAATAGTACACTGGCAGTGTGATCGTCCCCTGACGCAAGTCGCTACCGATTGGTTTGCCGACTCGACGCTCGTCGCCAATGAAGTCCAGCACGTCATCGACGATCTGGAAGGCCATGCCAAGATTGTGGCCGTAGGTGTGTAGCGCCTCGGTCTCAGCCGGCGAAGCCCCCATCAGCATACCCGCGGCCTCAGTGGATAGGGTGAAAAGCGAACCCGTCTTGCCGTAAATCCGATGGTAGTATTCCTCCCGGGGGGGCAACCCACCCCGCCGGCGGAAAAGCTGGCGCAGTTCGCCATCAACAATCGTGTGCAGTGTCTCGGCAAACCGCTCCATCACCCGCACTTCGCCAGTCGCAGCCCCGAAGCTAGCTGCCCGAGCGAAGACATAGTCGCCAGCTAGCACGGTGGCTCCACTGTTCCAGAACGCGTTAATCGTTGGCCGGCCCCGGCGCAGTATTGAGTCGTCAACCACATCGTCATGAATTAGTGTTGCGGTGTGGAGCGTTTCTACCGCAGCCGCCAGGGCGAGAACCTTGTCGAAGTCCACCGGATAGAACTTGGTGGCGAACAGAACCACAGCCGGACGTATCCGTTTGCCACCGCTGGACACGATGTGCTCAATCACCTCAGCCAACGGCCCGTACTCAATGTGCGTCGTGTCACGCAAGGCGGTCTCGACGACCTGCATTTCCTCGCTGATCGGCTTGAGGATATCGGCGAGCGTCGAATCTTTCCCTTTCACAGAAGGTGTTTGTGTTTGAATCATTTTTCGGTGTCTACACTCGGAACCCGAGCCCTGTTTCGAAGACGCTAGTAAGTCACGCCCAGATATTGCACAGTTATTTTTGTAAATTGTGACTGCTCAGACACTTCGTGCCTACACAGGAAGAGACCGGAAAAAAGGGGTCGGTGGGGGGGCGGCCGCCCCCCCACCGACCCCATTTTTCCGCATTTCTCAACTACGAGGGCAGTAGCCGGGCAATAGCCTGAGCAGTTACACTGATCTTCAATTAACCGCCGGCCGCACGTGAACCTTCAGCGTCTCACCATCAGCAAAGCGCCGCAAAGCGGTCGGGAAATCACTCAAGGGTAAATTATGGCTGATCAGCGGCGCGACGTCAATGACGCCATTGGCCAGCCAGGCGATGGCCGGCTGGAAAGTATAGCAGAGCGCAAAGCTGCCGATGATGGACCAGTCGTGGCGAAACACGTCGTAGGGGCGCAGGCTGATGGTGGCGTCCATGGGCGTGACACCGAACTGCAGGAACTGTCCCCGGGGCTTCAGGTAGTCAAAGGCACGCTCGATGACGGCCGGCACCCCCGTGGCATCGACGACGACGGCAAAGCCGTGCGGCGCTAGCTCGCGCAAGGTTTCCGCCTGGTCGGGGCCGACAGCCACCGTCGCGGTCGCCCCCAACTGCCGCGCGAGTTCCAGCCGGGCCGGCTGCTTGTCCACTGCCACGACCTGCGACGCGCCGCTGTGTCGCAAGGCTTGCACCAAAATGAGGCCCATCGGTCCAACACCAAAAATCAGCACTTCGTCGCCTGGCCAGACGCGCAGACGGTTGAGGGCATGGACGACGCAGGAGACAGGCTCGATGAAGGCCGCCTGGGCATCGGTCAGCTCATCGGGCAGCCGGTAGCAGGCCCGAGCGGGGACGGCTGTATATTCGGCAAAGCCCCCCGGCCGCGTGATGCCCACCCCCTGCCAGTTGAGGCAGTGGTTGGCCTGCTCGTTGCGGCAGAAGTAGCAGTGACCACAGTAGAGGTTAGGATCAACCGCCACGCGATCGCCGCGCTGCAAATCGGTGACTTCCTCGCCCACTTCGACAACTTCCCCGCCAAACTCGTGGCCGGGGATCACCGGAAAATCGGACATGTACTCGTTGCGGAAGATGTGCAGGTCCGTGCCGCAGAGTCCGCTGGTCGCCACTTGCACCACGACTTCACGCGGGCCGCAGTTCGGATCATCAACTTGTTTTACGACGACAGTTTCAGGTTCAGGGAAGACCACAGCTTTCATCAAGCATCACTCCAAATTCGTATGACGCCGGCGAAGATCGTCCGCCGTCTGGTCCAGCTCATCCTGCAAGCGTGGCACCAACGCGTCGAAGAAGATCCACATCGCCTGTTCAAAAACCGACCCCATGGCCTGCAATGAACTGCTCTGCTCGTCTTCAGCCATGGTCTGGGCCGGCAGATCGATCCGCAGATTGGCCCGTTGCGGCAACGGCGCGTCGGGCTGCGCCGTGACCATGGCGACGCGCCCGCCGGCGTCCCTGGCCACCTCCACCAGTGCTTCGACAGTCGAGAGGTAGCCGGGTCCGCAACTGACCAAGAACAGGTCGCCAGCACCAATGGGGGGCGCCGTCATATCACCCACCACGGCCACGTCCAGACCGAGGTGCATCAAGCGCATGGCGAAACCGCGCATGACCAAGCCCTCCCGCCCGAGACCATAGGCGAAGATCTGGTCAGCCTCCAGAATGGCACCACACAAGGCGTCGATTTCGGCCTCGTCTACGTCACTCAGCACCCGGTCAATCTCGTCCAATATCTGTTGAGCTGTCTGATACGTCCTCATTTCTCCTCGCCAACCACCCAACCACCCAACCACCTAACCACCTAACCTACCAAACGCAGTAACCACCATCGATGACCATATCGTGGCCCGTCATGAAGTCCGATACCTCTGAGGCGAGATAGACGACGGCGCCCTGTAGATCAATCACTTCGGCCATACGGCCCGCCGGCGTCATACCCAGCCACGTCGGCATGACTTCCTGACCTTCCGGCGTCGCCAGCAGGTCGTTCACCAGCTTCGTGCGCGTGTACCCCGGGCTGATGCTGTTGACGCGCACGCCCCGAGGCGCCCATTCCGCTGCCAGGCTGCGGGTCAGGTGGATGACGCCGGCCTTCGACGTGTTGTAGGCCGCTTGATTCTGCGGCGTGTTGACGACGTGGCCCGACATCGAAGCGGTGTTGATGATCTTGCCGTAGCCGGCTTCCAACATCACCCGCCCCTCAGCCTGGGCACACAGAAACACGCCGTTGAGGTTGACGTCGAGCATCCCCTTCCATTCGTCTTCATCCGTCGTTTCGGCGTCAGCCCAGACACCGATGCCGGCGTTGTTGACGCCGATGGTCAGCTTGCCCCAGCGATCCAAGACGGCGTCCACCATCGCTTGCACCTGCTCGGCGTCGGTCACATCGGCAGTGACGGCCAGCGCGTCGACACCCTTCGCCTCCAATTCGCCGGCAACGGTTTCGGCACGCTCGGTGACGATGTCGACCACAGCCACAGCGGCGCCGGCTTCACCCAGCGCGTGAGCGAAACCGCAACCGATGCCCTGTCCGCCGCCTGTGATCAACGCCACCCGGCCGTCCAAGCGGAATCGTTCCAGAATAGATTTCGCTTCCAGTACCCCGTCAGTCATAGACTCGTTCCTTTCCTAATCCACGAAAACCCTTGCGAAGGTTGAGAGTAGCCTTGGCAAGAGGCCGATTTTCGACTGGCGAGGGACCCTTCAACCCAAATGCAATTGACAAACCTTCGCAAGGGTCCCCCTACCTGAACGGTTACTGCTACCAAACGCTTACGTTTGTTCGACTTCGATACCAAGCAACCAGCAGAGCTTCACCACAGTGAATCGATTGCGCACGAAGTGACCACACTCCAAAGCCATGGAGATTTCTTCTTCATCGAACCCGAGCGTGTCTGCATCCACTGGCCCGCCGGCTTTACGGAGTAGCTCAGCAAGCTCCTGCGGTGCCGGCACGCGCTGTGCGATATCGTGGACTTCCGCCCAGTTATCAACCACTCGCTGCTTGAACAGCTCGTAATCATCTTGCGACATGTCGAGATAGGGCGCCTGCTCCGCAACGATTTCGTCAGCAATGGGGCCATAAGCGGCCCGTATCCGCTGTACGGTCTGCTCGCGGTCCGACATTGTGGCGCTTGCTGCCAATTCCTCCACCCGTTCGCGAGTCAGCTGCCTGATTTTCGCGTAAAAGTTCGCCACCAGGATACAGCCAACGCCCACCTTGGCTCCGTGCAAGACGGCCGGCTTGTTCTCCTGCAATAGCTTCATCTCCCAGTAGTGGGACAGATAGTGCTCCCCGCCCGATGCCGGATGCGAAGCGCCAAAGTCCACCATACACAGACCGCTTTCGACCAGCGCATCCATCAGACTGCGTATTCCCGCCGGCGACGCCCTGCCGATTCCGTCAGCATGACGCACACAGTCTCGCAGTGCCGCCCACCCCCTCTGCGCGATCTCCTCGCTGTACGGCGCATCCCACAACACCGCCCCCAGCTTCCAATCGGACAACGACGTGTACTTGCCCAGGATGTCGCCGAACCCCGCCGCGATCATCGGAGGGGGCGCTGCACAGAGCGTGTTCAAGTCGGCGTAGATCGTAACCGGCGGGTGGCAATAGACCGTCTGCTTCAACCCTCCTACAACCAAAGGCGCTCCGACCGACGAAAAACCATCCACCGACGGAGCGGTTGGCAGTGAAATGAAGGAGGCTTTCGTTCTATGACTGACAAAACGCACGATATCGGTGATCGTCCCCGACCCAACAGCGAGGTAGGTCCGATCTTCTCGGTCGGCCTGAAGGAGCACCTGTATCAAGTAGTGCTCGTCGGCGATGACCTCATCGTCTGTCAAGACGACGGTGTTTATGTCAAATCCATGCTCGGACAGCGCTTTAGCGACGGCCTCCCCCAAAGCTGGATAGGTGTTCTGATCAGCAACCAGCGTGAATTTCTGCAACTCATTGCTCGGCAAACGATTGCTCGGCAAACGATTGCTCGGCAAACGATTGTTAGCGCAGTAGTCGAGCAAGCGAGGAACGACATCCTCGACGATGGTCACTGGCAACTCGGTTCTCATAGTGTACACTCCATTGCTCAGACAAATCTGATTATACCGATTATGCTTAATTGTCGGTTAGCATCCTGAGTAGGTCGAAACGAAGTGGAGATCGTATCGAAGGGTGCGGCTCAAGCAACGCCTCGAGGCAAACCCGCACCCTTCGATACAGCTTTCGCTT
>JAANWY010000396.1:0-5000 GCA_018263655.1 Anaerolineales bacterium
GGTTCCCTGGAGTCTGATGAGCGCGTGATCAAAGTGGGAAACGACGGCGGGCATTATACTATATCTTGTGAAGCTCGTCAAAACAGGGCTTTGACTGGTGTGGCATCCCAAGTTTGTAAAGGACGATTTGGTAAATCGTCGGGTCGAAATACCATTTCGACCTACATAACCCCGAAACATTGAGATGATGCTTTGGAAGGTCTTAAATTCTGGAATCCCCTGAATCTCTGGAGTGGGTGGTGGGGAGGTCGTCTGCACCGAAGGCGTCGGGGAGCAGGCCGGAGAGGGTGTAGGTCCTGACGTTGCCGGCTGCGTCGGCGACGAGGATGCGCAATGAACCGTTGTCAAACTCCTGCATCACCTGCCGGCATGCACCGCAAGGCGTGACGCCCGGCTCCGTGACGACGGCGATGGTCTCGAACTCCTGTTCGCCCTGGGCCACCGCCTGAAAAATGGCATTGCGCTCAGCGCACAGACCCAGCGGATACACAGCGTTTTCGACGTTGGCTCCTGTGAAGACACGTCCCGACTTCGTCAAGAGCGCCGCACCCACTGGGAAGTTGGAATAAGGGACGTAGGCCAGCTCCCGGGCCTGCCGGGCCAATTCTACCAACTGGTCATCGTCAACCTGCGGGTTGTCGTCGAGCTGCGAGTTGTGGGCGAACTCACTCACGCTGCTGCGTCCTCGATCATGTCGCGGTGGCTGTGGTTGTTCGCCTGACCAAGTTCGACGCCGCCATCGTCTGCAGCGGCTAATGCCTCTCGACGATTTCTGACGACCCGCACCTTTTTGATCCGCCGGCCCACCACGGACATGACTTCGATAGTTACACCGTCGACGCGAATCTGCTCACCCTGCGCAGGAATCTTGCCCATTTCGCTGAACACCAAGCCGCCCAGCGTATCGCCGTGCTCAGTCGGCAGACTCAACGACATCATACGGTTGACGTCGTCCAGGTCAACCCGAGCGTTGAAAATGATTTCATCTTCGCTGATCCGTTCCATGAATGGCTCTTCGCGGTCATACTCGTCCTGGATCTCGCCCACGATTTCTTCGATCAGGTCCTCGATGGTCACTAGGCCGGCTGTACCGCCGTACTCGTCCACCACAACGGCTATGTGAACTTTGAGCCGCTGGAGCTCCTGGAACAGCTCGTCTACGAACTTGGATTCGGGGATGAAGTACGGTTCGCGTACGATATCGCTGAGTGGTGTATCGGTCAGACCATCGCGCAGGTAGCTGAGCAAATCCTTTGCGTACAGAATGCCGATGATGTTGTCGATGTTCTTGTGATACACCGGAATGCGCGAGTGGCCGGCCTCGATCGTCGTGTCCAGCGCTTCGAGAAGCGACGTATCCGCTTCGACGGCGACGATGCTGATTCGGGGCACCATCACTTCCCGCGCCAGCGTCTCCCCGAGTTCGAAGATGCCGGCAATCATCTCTTTCTCGTCCTCTTCGATCAGACCATGCTCTTCGCCGGCCTCCACCAGCAGCCGAAGCTCCTCTTCGCTCATCAGCTCCCAGTCGACGGGTTGAGCATCTCCATCGGCCCTGCGATTGACACCTCGGGCCAGCAAGTCGTACAGGTAGACGATGGGCCATAACAGCGTGCTCACCAGATCCACCGGGCCTGCGACGACCGAGGCGACCTGCTCAGGTCGGCCGGCTGCCCAGGATTTTGGCACGATCTGAGCCAGAGCGATCAATAGTAGTGCAAAGGCCAAGAGGAAGGCAAACTCCAGCCAGCCTCTCTGTGTCAGGTGAACGGCTAGGAACGTGGCGGCACTGGCCGATCCGATGAGCCCCACACCGTTGAGGGTCAAGAGCGTCACCATCGATCGACGAGGATCGTCGAGAAGTGACTCGACCGCTGTGCTGCGGGATACACCGTGGCTAATCAGTTCTCTCAACTGAGCCCGATTCAATGATGTTAGCGTTGTTTCTGCGGCCGCGGCTAGCGCCGTCAGGATCAGGAAGAAAACTAGAACTACGATAGGCAACCAGATACTACTGCTTGGATCTAACACGATAGCCTCACGAATCTCTGGGAGTCGTTAAGAAGGGTTTGGAAAACCTGCTCTGAGGCCCGCCTGTCTGCGTGCGGGCCGTTGACACACCCGGGGACCTGTCTGCCTTCGGCCTGCTTGCGCGCTGCGCGCAGGCAAGCGGGTGCTGGGAGCAGTTTCCCGATCCCCTCTTAAGGATCCGAATCCTCTTTGTCCCTCACCCGAGCCGGCACGCCATAAGCCAGGCTGCGCGGTGGGACATCACGCGTGACGACCGAGCCGGCGCCCGTGCGCGCCTCCACACCGATATTCACCGGCGCAACGAGCATTGTGTCGCTGCCAACAAAAACTCGGTCTCCAATAACGGTCCGATGTTTCTTTTCACCATCGTAGTTGCACGTAATGGTGCCGGCGCCGATATTGGCATCTGCTCCGACCGTGGCGTCGCCCAAGTAGCTGAAGTGTCCCATCCTCACGCCTGGTCCGAGCGTCGAGTTCTTCACCTCTCCAAAGTTACCGATGTGGACGCCTCGTCCGAGGTGCGTACCGGGACGCATGTGAGAGTATGGGCCCATGTCGACGCTCTCCTCCAGCACCGCCTCCTCGACCACAGAGAAGACGATTTTGCATTCATCGCCGACCCGGCTGTCCCGAATCAGGGTTCCAGGTCCCAAGGTACAACGCTCACCAACAACAGTCTGGCCTTGCAGGTATGTGTCTGGATAGAGAATGGTATCTATGCCGATGCTTACGTCCGCGTCAATCCAGGTCGATGAGGGATCGATCATCGTCACGCCAGCGTCCAGCCACCGCCGCCGAATCCGATCGCGCATGACGGCCTCGGCTTCGGCGAGTTGGGCACGGGTATTGATGCCCAGCGTCTCACGTGAGTTCTCGGCCAACAACGTCTCCACCTTGTGTCCATCGGCGAGAGCCACCTCGACGATGTCGGTGAGGTAGTACTCGCCAACCGGACTTGTCTCAATCCGTTCCAGGCTGGGCCAGAGCCACTCGGGGTCGAAGATGTAGAAACCAGGATTGACCTCTTGAATGGCTTTCTGTTCATCCGTCGCAACAGCTTCCTCGACGATACCCATCATTCGGTTGTCTTGGCCGCGGATAATACGGCCGTAGCCTGTCGGGTCTTCGAGGC
This sequence comes from Anaerolineales bacterium, assembly GCA_018263655.1. GTDB lineage: Bacteria > Chloroflexota > Anaerolineae > Epilineales > JAANWY01 > JAANWY01. Next base: position 3,164 of record JAANWY010000396.1, read on the forward strand.
AGGTAGTGAGGAAGGTAATGGCCGGCCGGCCGGCCGCGTGTCGCTCTCGCATGGCTGACAACGTGGCCTGCGTGATGAGCGGCGTGTCACCGTAGAGCACCATGATGGCCTCGACCTCATCTCTGATATTGGACTGGGTCTGTTGCACAGCGTGGGCTGTGCCCAGTTGTTCAGACTGTTCGACATACGCCAATTCAGGCCCAAGGGATGCTTTCACCTCTTCCGATTCGCGCCCCACGACGACGATCAGTTGTCGGGGACCCAGTGCTTCAGCCGCCTGTATGACGTGAGCAGTCATGGGCGTGCCGGCCACCGGATGCAGCACCTTGGGCTTCCGAGAATTGACCCGAGTGCCTTCACCGGCGGCCAAGACAATCACTGCAAACTTCAAGATAGACACCTCACCAAAAACAAATGACCCAGGCGCGCACACGGCCATATGCCGTATGTAGCCTCGGTCATGGACAGATCACGGGCAAGAAAATATGATCAGATTGTACAGGTTGACCCAGCATTTCAAAGGATACAACGCAAGAGCGCGAGAGAAGTCACAGGATGCACACAACAATCACCCGACTGCTAGTGATTCTAGCACAACTGTGATGGAGGCGCAAACCCAATTGGAGCGACGGGCGCACGCAGACAGGAGACCTTCGGCCAGCATTGTAATAAGTCATTAGTGTGCCCTGGAGCGACTATGAAAGGTAGTCGCGAAGGCGGCCGATGCGGTTGGGGTAGCGCAGGCGTCGCAGCGCTTCGGCCTCGATTTGCCGTATCCGTTCTCGCGTGACGCCGAATTTTTCGCCCACCTCTTTCAAGGTGTAGCTGCGACCGTCGGTCAGGCCAAAGCGCAATTTGAGTACTCTTGCCTCCCTAGTACTCAGAGCTGTCAGGATGCTCTCGATTTCTTCACGGAGCATATGCTGCAAGGTCAGCTCTGTCGGCGCCGGGATTCCCTGATCTTCGATGAAGTCGCCAAGTTCGCTGTCGCTCTCTTCCCCCACAGGTTTTTCCAGCGAAATAGGGCGTTGCGACACACGAAGCATCCACCTGACCTTGTGCGTGGGAAGATCAACTTCCCCGGCAATCTCCTCCGGAGTGGGAGAGCGCCCCAGCTTCTGCTCCAGCTGGTGCGATGCACGGTACAGCCGGCGAATCCGATCGCTCATGTGCACCGGCACACGGATTGTTCGCCCCTGGTCAGCCACCGCACGCGTAATGGATTGCCGAATCCACCACGTGGCATAGGTGCTGAACTTGTACCCGCGCCGGTAGTCGAATTTCTCCACCGCCCGCATGAGGCCCATGTTGCCTTCCTGGATCAAATCCAGGAGCGGCACACCCTGCCCCATGTACTTCTTCGCCAGGCTAATCACCAGTCGGGAGTTAGCGCGGATTAGGTGGTGTCTAGCCGCTTCGCCGTCTTCGATCTGTTGTTCAAGGAGTCGCTTCTGGAGGGAGTCGTAACCGTTGTCCGTGCTGAGTTTTTCCCGGGCTTGACATCCGCGTTCCAGCCGTTGTGCTAGCTGAACTTCCTCCTCGGTTGTCAGCAGAGGGATGGTGCTGACTTCACGCAAGTAGAGGCTAATTGTATCATCACTATCAATGTTGGTCAGATCGTAAGCGGGTGTTCCATTGTCAGTTGCGCCGGCTGCCTTGTCGGTATCGGCCGGCGCTGTTTCCAACACGTCGATACCTTCTTCATGCAGGAATTCTTCAATCGTTTCCAGATATTCCTCTGGTTCCGGGAAGACAGCCAAGATATCGTCGATAGTGAGGTAACCCTGTTCGCGCCCCTCCTGCAGTAGTTCTTGAAGCAGCGCCTTGATGTGACCGT
>JAANWY010000396.1:7500-14192 GCA_018263655.1 Anaerolineales bacterium
TGGTCGCTAAGATTACTTCGTTCACCGTGTCATGGCGCAGTCGGTCCATCAACTCATCGATTCGAAGGTCGGTTGGGCCGATGCCTTCGACGGGCGAGATAGCGCCGTGGAGCACGTGGTATACGCCCTTGTACTCGTGCGTGCGTTCGAGAGCCATCACGTCCAGCGGTTCTTCGACCACGCAGAGGGTAGAGTGGTCGCGCTCCGGGCTGGCGCAGATGCTGCACGGGCTGCGGTCGGAGATGTTGTAGCAACGTTCGCAGTAGACGACCTGTTCCGTCAAGTCACGCAGCGCTTCAGCCAGCGCTAGTGTCTGCTCATCGGGTACGCGAAGCAGGAAGAACGTCAGACGCGATGCGGTTTTGGGTCCGATGCCCGGCAGCCGGCTGAACTCATCGATCAACCGTGAGACGGGCTTCGCCACTGTCGTCATCCTACATGCCTAGCCCCGGGATATTCAATCCGCCTGTAAAGGCGCTCATGCGGTCGGCTGCCATGTCCTGGGATTTGTCGACGGCTTCGTTGACAGCCGCGATGATCAAATCCTGGAGCATTTCGACGTCGTCGGGATCCAGCACGTCTGGGTCGATCTCGACGGTTTCCAGTTTTTGGTGACCCGTCATCACGATTCTGACGACGCCACCGCCGACCGTTACCTCGACGGTTTCCTCGCCCAGCTCTTCCTGGGCCTTGAGCATCTCTTCCTGGAGTTTCTGAACCTGTTGCATCATCTGCCGTTGACTGCCGCCACCACCAAAGCCTCGTCGTCGCCTTGCCATGTATTACTCCTTCTCGTCTTCCAGCACCGAGGGATTATGTTCAAATCCTGCAATCCGGGCGCCATATTTCTCGACGGCTGCTTGGATCACCGGATCCTCGGCAGCCTGCTGATACTTGTCCTTCGGTCGCCGTTTTTGTACTTCCTCGACGGCTGTATCTTTGTCAAACATCACACAATGTACCTCAAGCTGGACCCCCATTACGCGTTTCAGCATCGACGTCACCAGTGACTTGTTCTTGGGTTCCTCGACTCGCTTGCGGTGAAACGGGTAGAAAAACCCAAGCGTCACAACGTTACTGTCTAGGGAAAGCGGCTTGCAGTCCTTAAGCAGCGCCTCCACCATGCGGCTGTGGGGGCGAACTGCTGTGAGCAGTTCATCCCAGTTCGCCCTTATGGCGCCGATGTCCATCGGGCCACTGTTGGCCGGCACCGGCTCACGCTCACCTTCGCTGCCTTCAACTTCGGGCTTTTCCCTTGAGTCCTCCGCCTCTGTGGCCGGCTCCCTCGCCGATGGCACGGTATCTTCTTCCTCTCGCCGGTGTGGCGAGTCGGCCGGCGCCGGTTGTCGCTCTCCGGAGGATGCACGGGCCTGGGACGCCCCAGTCTCTCGAACCCCTCGCTCTTTGGTGCTCTCCGGGGAGCTGGTACGCGATGGCGCTTCGCGTGCCGCCGGCTGGCGTTCCGCGGGCGCAGCCGGCCCCGTCGCATCTAGCGTCATCTCGACGAAGGCCAGCTCCAGAGGTAGTTGGGGCTGCGCCCCGATTTTCAGGTTGAAATCAGCCTCGGCGAACCGCCGAATGATCTTGACTAAGCGGCGCGCCGGCAGTCGCTCAATTTGACCCTGCATCCGCTGGAGCGTGTCTCCGGTCACGTTCACCAAGTGTCGGTCGCCGGCCTGCAACAGCAAGAGGCTGCGCAGGTACCCCAGCAACTGACGCGTGAACTGGCGTGGAGCGGCGCCGGCATCGACAACCTCGTTGATGAGCGTCAGCCCTTCCGCTGTCTCGCGGTCGATCAGACCATCTATCAATGTCGCAACTGTGTCACCAGGGACGCTTCCGAGCAATCCTTGGACTTGTTCCAGCTCGACGGTGTCGTCGGCAAAAGCGAAGAGCTGGTCCAGCAGGCTCTCGGAGTCACGCAGGCTGCCAGTGGCTGCCCGGGCGATAGCTTCGAGGGCCGCCGGCTCTGCCGTTACACCTTCGGCGTCGCAGATACGCTCCAGCTTGCCGATGATGTCCTGGAGGCTCACACGGTGGAAATCGAAGCGCTGGCAGCGCGAGCGGATGGTTTCGGGGATTTTGTGTGGTTCCGTGGTGGCCAGCACAAACAGCGCGTGAGCCGGTGGCTCTTCCAGCGTCTTCAGCAGCGCGTTGAACGCGGCGTTGGACAACATGTGGACCTCGTCGATGACGTAGACTTTTTGCCGCGCCTCGTTGGGCGAGAAGTTGATCTTGTCCCGCAGGTCGCGCACATCGTCAACGCCGGTATTCGAGGCAGCGTCGATTTCGATGAGGTCCAGGTGTGAGCCGTCGCTCATGCTGCGACAGATGCGGCACGCGTTGCAGGGCCGCTCATCTTCCAGAGCCAGGCAGTTGACGGCCTTGGCAAGGATGCGGGCTACGCTGGTCTTGCCTGTGCCGCGCGGGCCGGTGAAGAGATAGGCGTGCGCTACTCGATTCGTCGCCAGGGCGTTGCGCAGCGTCTGCGTCACGTGATCCTGTCCGATCACGTCGTCAAACGTCTGCGGACGCCAACGGCGGTACAGAGCCTGGGTAGCCATCCGATCTCCTTCCTCTGGGGCCAACATCGGATATCTAGTTTAGCATCGATGAGGGGGAAACGCAAACAACATTATTTCAGATGTTCATCAAAGAAGGCCAGGATGCGTTTCATCGAGTCGATGCGGTTCTCTTCCTTGCGGAAGGCGTGACCTTCACCGGCATACATTTCGAATTCATAGGGTGTGCCTTGCGTCTCCAGAGCATCGCGAATCTGCTTCGCTTCGCCCAGAGATACCCGTGGATCGCTCCCACCTTGCAGGATCAGAAGCGGCACCCGGATCTGGCTGGCGAAGTTGATGGGGGAGCGATCTGCGTACAATCCAGGGTTCTCCTCCGGTGGACCACCGAGCTGTTGTTCGAGGTAGCTCCGGAGGTCGCCGGGCCGGGTTGTGTTCCACAACGTCGTCAGGTTAGCGATGCCGACAATGCTGGCGCCGGCGGCCCACACGTCCGGTTCTTTGGACAGGGCCATGAGCGTCATGTAGCCACCGTAGGAGGCACCCACGAGGCCAACGCGGTCCGCGTCAGCTAGACTCTGCTCAGACAGGTAGCGTGCGCCGGCCACCAGGTCGTGCAGATCGCCCCCTCCCCAGTCTTGCAAGTTCATATCGCGGTAGCTCTTGCCGTAGCCGGTCGAGCCCCGGATATTGGGCGCCAGCACCACATAGCCCCGGTTGACGAGGAGCTGTATCAGGGGGTTCCACTCGTTGAGATACTGGGCTGTTGGGCCCCCGTGCACCCACATCAAGGCCGGTAGCTCACCGTTGGCCGGCGCGTTGTGCGGTTGATAGAGGAAAGCGGGCACTCCTCGACTGTCGAACGTCTCATAGGCAATACGCTCTGGTGTTGCCAGATGGTCGATGTCCACATCCGTCACCAGCCCGTCCGTCACCTGTCGGTTTGCGACATCCTTCAATCTGATCCACCAGAGGTCGTTCGGTGTACGTGGCCCGGAGTGGGCGACCACCAACGCTCGGCCATCGGGCGTCCAGCGGGGGGTGTGCGTGCGGCCGGCGGCGATAATCACCGGTAGCTCGGCGCCCGTCGAAATATCCAGCAGCCGGCACACAGACTCTCCACCTTGGTTCAAAACATACACTAAGCGCTTGCCGTCAGGCGCCCACTCGATGACTTCCTTGTCCCACGTGTCGCGCGTCAGCCAGCGGAGTGTCTCCGACTCGACATCCATCACAGCCAGTTGAGCGTATTCACTGTGCTCATCCGAGAGGAAGGCGATGTGCCCGCCATCCGGAGACCAGCGTGGCGAGGCCGACTCGGCTGCTCCCGTAAAGGTGCCCAGGGGTCGGAGGCGCATCCCGTCGGCGGATACCAGTTTGAGAGCGAAGCGATGCGCTTCTTGGTCGAGCAGACGTACGGCGTAGGCGATCCACTGACTGTCCGGAGACCAGCGTGGCGTGGTCACAGGTCCGTCCTCGGCTGTCAGTTGCTCGGGCTGACCGCGCTCTGGTTCAACGAGGGTCACCTCGAAGTTTCCAGTCCGGTTCGAGGCGCACACGAGACGCCGGCTGTCCGGTGCCCAGTGGATCTCGCGGTAGACGTGCGCCGCGTCGTCTGTCAGATTGATTGCAGCGCTGCCTTTGCGTGCCGGCACGTGTAGGTAGACGTCAAAATTTTCGTTCCCATCGACATCTTGGAGGTAGGCCAAGAAACGCCCATCCGGGGACCAGCGGGGAAACACTTTAGCCTCGCGGCCGGCGGTTACTTGTTGCGGTTCGCCGCCGGCCACCGGTATCGTATGGATTTGCCAATTGCCGCTGGCATTCCAGGTAAAGGCGATCTGCGAACCGTCGGGGGAGATATCGAATTCTTCAACTGTATGGACACCCGCCATATCCTCAACAGCGATGACGGGAACGCCATCACCTACATTGTCGCTCACGACGCTGCTCCTTTTTGCTTTGTTGCTCAATTCATTTGCTGGTATAATTGTACGCCGAAGGTGGTGTCTATGGCAAGAACAGAGTCAATTGTGGAGTGGAAATCGAAAGAGCAGGGGGCGCGACGGGGTCGAAGTGACGATTCTGAAGTATTGAGTAATCGTCTGTCCGCTATACGTTGGTTGTTGCCGCTGTTGATATTCTTGTTCGTCGTCGCGCATCAGGCTGTCGAGCTTGAGACAGTGGACAAGTGGCCGGCGCTCCAACGCTTCCTGGCGGGCGTTGCCGTCTACGGCGGCATCGGCACGATTGTGACGTTCTACACACTGAATTGGATAACGAGTCAGACCAAGCAGAAAGAGCGGGCCGAGGCCGGGATTCGGCAGCTCAACCGAGAGCTGGAAGAACGTGTGGCCCGGCGGACGGCAGAATTGGAGCAGGCTTACGATGAACTGCAAGATCGCAATGAGAAGCTCGAGGCCCTCAACGAGGATTTGAAGGAACTGGACCAGTTGAAGTCCGATTTTGTCTCCATGGTCTCGCACGAGTTGCGCGCCCCGCTGACTAACATTAATGGGTCCATCGAACTGATGCTGGATGACGGTGGCATGGATATGGAGTCGCAACGCACCATGCTACGCATCTGTGGTGAACAGACTGCGCGACTCACGCGTCTCGTGCAGGGTATTTTGGACGTCAGCCGGATGGAGGCCCGCAAGCTGGAGATCGACCCGGAGGTTGTCGACATTAAGCCGCTGATGGAGAGGGCCGTTGAGAATCTGACTCGGCGTGAAAGTAAACATCGCTTCAATTTACCGGAAGGCGCACTCCCCCATGTATGGGCTGATAGAGACCGGCTAGAAGAGATTCTGGCGAATCTCATAGACAACGCCGTTAAGTACTCGCCGGAGGGTGGAATCATAAAGGTGTTGGCAGATAGGAGTGGCGGCCGGCTCATCGTCTCCGTGAGGGATCTAGGCATGGGTATCCCCGCCAAAGAGCTTGATAAGATTTTTGAGAAATTCCACCGGGTGGACCGCGGAGATGCACGTAGTACATACGGCCATGGCCTAGGGTTGTATATCGCCAAGCGCTTGATCGAAGCACATGGAGGTGATATCTGGGTTGAAAGCCGGGTGGGTAAAGGGTCCACATTCAGGTTCACGCTTCCTCTCGCTGACGATGATCAGCTCAAGGCTGAGTTGGATATTGACACGTCAACCGACACGTCAACCGACACGTCAACCGAAAGGACTTGAGATGGCATCTGGCGACAAGGTCTTGGTTATCGACGATGATACCACGTTGTTGAATCTTCTTCAGCAGAGCCTTGGGAAAGCCGGCTATGAAGTCATCACCTCGACTAACGGACTCAACGGTCTTCAGAAGATGTATGAGGAGCGACCAGACCTCATCATCCTCGATGTGATGATGCCCAGAATGGACGGCTGGGAGACTTGCCGGCGGATTCGGGAAATGTCTCAGGTGCCCATCATCATGCTCACGGCTAAGGACGAAGAAGCCGAGAAGCTCAAGGGTTTTGAATCCGGCGTCGATGACTACGTCACCAAGCCATTTAGTTTTGCGGAGCTGACGGCGCGCGTAGAGGCAGTGCTCCATCGGACACGCCAGCGGCCGCCACAGCATAAGCCGACCGTCCACCACATAGACGATCTGACGATTAACCTAGAGAACCGGCGCGTGACGAAGAACGGCGAGGTTCTCGATTTGACCCCCACCGAATATCGTTTGTTGGCCACGCTGGTGGAGAATGCCGGCCGTGTCCTCTCCCACGAGCAGTTGCTGAGTGATGTCTGGGGGCCGGAGTACGTGGATGATACCGGGTACGTGAAACGCTACATCTGGTATCTACGCCAGAAGCTGGAAGACGACCCCAGTCAACCCAAGTACATTTTGACCGAGCGAGGGTTTGGTTACCGCTTTCGCAGAGACTGATCCAACGTGATGCGTGATGATGGCGATTCACCCATCACGCGTCGTGGCCGGAAATGCAACGTCAAACGGAACCCACTTCTTACCCCACTGGGATGTCAGATTCCGGTTTGACGGACTCAAAGAGAGATGCCCCGGTGACGACCCGGGGCATCTCTTTGTATCTGTTCAGAGTGGCCAGGCAGCTTGCTACTTCTGGGCGAGAAGATCGGTGGTCCCCTGCGCGACGATGAGATTCAGGATCTTGCCAACTTCATCTTGAATTGGGAACCGACA
>JAANWY010000397.1 GCA_018263655.1 Anaerolineales bacterium
CTGTTGACATTTGGCCAAAAACGACCCTTCGATACGGCTATCGCCTACTCAGGATGCGTTTTTGGCCCGATTTCGCATGCTGAGTGCCCTGCAAGGGCGTATCGAAGCGTCGAAATCGGCAAATGGCAACAGAACCTAGGCCAATCGGAGAAAGAAACACATCACTGTCCCCCACCCCTTCCGAAGATCCCCATTCGCCGTCATTGTCAGTATATGGTATACTTGCATCGAAACGATGCAAGCGCCTGATGGAGAGCGCTGTGATAAGGAGGATACGATGGCATCGCCGTTCCTCGGTATGGATCCCTACCTCGAAGGCGAAATGTGGCAGGAATTCCACGACACCTTGGCCGGGGCAATTCGTGCTCAACTCATACCAGAGCTCAGGCCGAAGTACGTAGCCCTGCTCGCAAAGCGGTACGTACTCGACCGCCCTGTATTTGGCGTTTTCGATGCGCCGCCGCGCACTCTCTACCCCGACGTCCACGTGGTAAAACCCTCTGATACAACGCCAGTTGCCGAGCACGGTGAAGCCGGCATCGCCGTGGCTGAGCCACCCGTGGAGCTACCCAGTCCCATACCCGAGGAAGTGCCGCTGCTAAGCGTCGAGATTCGTGACGTGGCAGAGCGCCGGCTGGTGACCATTATCGAGATTCTGTCGCCCGCCAACAAGCGCGGTGAAGGCGTCCGCGACTACGCCGAGCGTCGCATGGACCTAATGCAGACCGCCACGCACCTGTTGGAGATTGACTTACTGCGAGGGGGGACGCGCATCCAATTGTTGGGAGAGCCACCGCCGGCCGACTACTACGTCTACCTCAGCCGCGTGCAGCGCCGGCCCAATACACAGGTCTGGCCGATTTCGCTACGAGAACCCTTGCCGCCTGTACCGGTCCCCCTCTTACGTCCAGACCCAGATGTTCCACTGAACTTGCAGGCCGCCGTCAACGCATGTTTCGACTTGGTCGGATACGAGCACCTGCTTGATTACTCCGGCCCACCGCCTGGCCCCGAGCTTGATGACAACGACGCGGCTTGGGTGGCAGAGACGTTGCGCGCAGCCGGCCTGCGAGGCGCACCGCCCACTGATTGACTATCTGCTGCCCAATCACCTACCTCGACAATGCCACATTAACATAACAGTGGGTCTTTGATCGCCGAAGGTCCCCTGACCGAGCGGTGTCCTGAGCTCTGTCGAAGGGGCGAAACGGGCTCGGTCAGGAGACCTTCGCCCAACGACTGTGTCCGCTGCCCAACTACCTACGCTTGCCGAAGCGCTGTCCACAACTGTCGTGGTCCGAGTCGCTGGCCGTACATCAGAATGCCGATCCGGAATATTTTGGCCGCAGCCCAGACGCCGACCACAATACCGGCAACCAGCAACACAATGCTGATCACAATTTCTGATGCTGAGACTTCGTCGATGGCCAGACGCTGCATCATCATGATAGGCGCGGTGAGAGGAAAATAGCTGAGCACCCGAATGATGCCGGCGTCGGGGTTCGCAAAGAACAGACTGGCCAGCATAAAGGGGATAGCACCAATGATTGTCACGATGCTGGCCAGTTGCTGCCCCTCGCGGAGCGTGGTCGATGCCGCGCCGGCGGCTGCCATGAAGGCCGCAAACAGGAGGTAACCTAGCAAGAAATACACCATGGATAGAAAGATCACCGATAAGTCGATTCGGAAGCCGGCCAACACGGCAAAGCTAGCCGCCGCCACTGCCCCAACTCCCCAAACTGCCCCAAACCACACGACGATTTGAACCAGCCCCAGAACGCCAAGCCCCAAAATCTTGCCGGTCATGAGCTGCATCGGCGACAGCGAGGACAGAAGCACCTCAACCACACGGTTCTCCTTCTCCTCCGCTACGCTTTGAAGCAAGAACCCCGATGACGTGAAGATGGAGATGATCAGCAAGACCGAGAACGCGTAAGGGACGACGAAATCCAGGGGGTTCAATTCTTGGGACTCATTGCCAGTCACGTCGACGGTCGAGAGGTGCATGGGAGCGCGCAGCCGGCTCTGCAGTATCGGATCATCCACATTTTCAAGCAAGTTGTTCATCAGGAACCCACGGATGCGCTCTCTATCCAGCTCATCGAACCCAAATATGCCCTTGCCTTGGACGTAGCGAACGACCTCTCCCGTTTCCAGGTAGTCCTCGGGGATGATGACAAAACCTGATATCTCCTCTGTCTCCAACGCAACCCGAGCGTCCTGGTCGCTCTCGAAAATGCGGACATCTTCGCCGGCGGCGCCTCCCACCGCATCGAGCCAGCCCGAGCGATCCACGTATCCGATGGGCCGGCCAACGCCCGCTTCGAACTGAGACACCACTGTGCCAGCAATCTGCCCCCCGAAGTACACGCTCAGAAGAATGCCCACCAATCCCAAGAGCGGCACCGACAGCGTCATGACGATGTAGCTGGGGCGCCGCAGGTTGACGAACAACTCGTGGCGGGCGACTGTCAGGGTCTTGCGCATCTTAAGCTCGCTTCGCTTTAGAGATTGGAGACCGGGGATTGGAGATTGTGGGCGATAAATCTCCAATCTCCAACTCGTTGCCCACGACTTCGATAAAGATCTCGTTCAGCGCCGGCTTTGCCACCTCGAACTCCCGGACCTCTGTGCCGATCTGAACGAGTTGCCGTAGGACGTCTTGCGGCGTTGCCTCATCCTCCAGAATCAACTCATAATAGCGACCGTGGTCGTTGACGTGCCTGACGCCATGCAAGTTATCGAAGTCGCCCGCGGCCCGCAAAATGACGGCGTTGTTGGCAAATTGTTGCTTGATGTCGTCGAGCCGGCCATACAGCACAGAGCGACCATGGTCCATCAGCAGGATTCGGTCGCACAACTGCTCCACTTGATTCATCATGTGCGTACTGAGGATCACCGTCTTACCCTGCGCCGGCAATGCCGCGATCATCTCCTGGATCAACTCCGTGTTGATAGGATCAAGCCCCTGAAAGGGCTCATCCAGCACGACAAGATCAGGGTCATGCAAGATCGTCACGACAAACTGAAGCTTTTGCTGCATGCCTTTACTCAACGCACTAATTTTGTCCTGCCGATTGCTCCACAGATTGACCCGGCGAAGGAGAGCTTCAGCGCGCTGCTCTGCCTCGTCGCGCGGCACATCTTTCAGTGCGGCCAGGTAGACCAGCGTATCCATCACCCGCAAGCCCTTGTACAGCCCCCGCTCCTCCGGCAGATAGCCAATGCGGTTCTTGGTCGCGGCCGACGGTGATTCTCCCAGAAGCCAGATACGGCCGGCATCTGGCTTGATGATGTCCATCAACATGCGAATGGTCGAGGTCTTGCCGGCGCCATTCGGCCCCCGCAAGCCGAAGATCTCTCCAGACTGCACGCTGAATGAGAGATCCTTAACCGCCTCAAAATGGCCGTAGCGCTTGGTAACGCCGTCCGCGTCGATAGCACTCATGCAAACCTGTCCTTCAAGCCTGCTTGCTCGCTGTCCCAAGTGAGTTCCCGCATAGATAGAATGATAGTGATTTTCCTTCCACGGTCAAAGACATAGTCCAGACAATTCAAGATTCACTAGCGTATACCCCTTGCTCGGCAAGAGCCAGAAAAGTGATCACGTGTACGAATAGTCAAATGAATCAGGAGAAGGTAGTTTCAAGGTCGGGAATTTCAAGCATTCGTTCAGCAAGTGATCCAGGTAAATGAGCCCCAATTGGAACAGACTGTAGTAAGGGGCGTCCGTTCGCACCAATTGCCCTAGTTTGCCGGAGTGAATCAGTTCGACACCTAAGAAGACGCTCAACAGGTCAGCTATTGCTACTGCCAAGAGAAGGCGGCCGACTCGCTCTGGCTTGAACAAGCGGGTCTTGTTCACACAGAAAGACCGAAAAGTGGCTTCCAAAGTGGCAAGAGAACAAGTTATGTTCACCTCCGGGGCGAAATCTGCGCCAAAAGTGTAAAGCCGCTATTCCGACGTTTTGAAACGATGCCCTATTTCCCAACGCTTGTCAAGTCGAAAGGGGGTATACACTAGTTAATAACGTGATAACTTCCATACCAGTATGAGTCACCATCTCGAACCCTTCGACAAGCCCCCTTCGACAAGCTCAGGACATCGCAAGTTCGAGCGTCCGGACGCCGCAACTTGTTGCGGGCAGAGAGCGTCGGCCACCGGCTTTACAAACTTGGGATGCACACCGGGCAAAGCCTATTGCGGACTAGGCCAAGAGAAGCGAATCCACTATAATTTGGCCGCCGTTCGTGAGCATAGGAGTCGACTTACGAAGGAGAAGGCCCAATGGGTAAGAAGAAGAGACCCAAGCGCAAACGACGAAGTCGGCGGAGGCGGAGGCGCCGGCCACGCCAGTCAAAGAAGGCGACGTACCCCTCGCCGGCCGAGCGCGAGCGAATCATCGAGCGACGTGATGCCTTATTGGAAAAACTGATCTTCGCCCTGGTTCTGGACTCGGAGGATGAACGAAACCACAACATCGATCAACTCATTCGCGAGCATGGACTTCGAGAAGTCGAACTACTCCTGGGTGCCTTTCAAAGATCAACCACTAGCCGGGAACTCATCGCCGAAGAAGTCCTGATCTACCGGGAGTACCGCCGGGCCTTTGCCCGTTTTGGAGGAGAGAGACGCTTCCTGGGCAAAAAGGAGCACGAAGATCTGATCTTTGAAAACGGCAAGCTTATGGCTAAGCGCAAGGTCCAATCGATCACGCCCAGCGATCCTAGTCCCCGCGAACAAGAACTGCGCCATCTGCTGCTCATCAGCGTCGACTACTGGGAAGACATCACACCACCTGCCACACCACCCCGCCCTGGTCGTTTCGAGGCACCACCCCCGGGCCGATATGGTGATCCCGCCAAGACCTTACTCGACTGGGGATGGGATCTCGACGAACGCCGCATAGCAAGACACGCGCGAAATGCCGGCCAGTGGCAGCCGGCCATCCCCGAGCTGGTCCGGATGATTTTCGACCAAGGCCTGTTCAACGGCTGGCCGGCCGAGTCCGAAAGTTGGGCCCCCTACCACGCCTTGCACATGCTGGGCCACCTCCAGGCACATGAACATACCGGCCGCTTGCTAGCACTGCGAGAACAAGAAAACGACTGGCTGTCCGATCGCCTCCCCACAGTCTGGGCCCAGATGGGGCCACAAACAGAGCCTCCTCTGTGGAACTACCTGGACGACAGAAAAAACGACCCCGACGACCGAATGATTGTCTTGCTGGGGTTGAAGGAAATCGCTGAAGTTCACGCCCGGCATCGGGTGGACATTATCGCTGGTCTCACTCGTCGTCTGCAACGCAGCTCGGCTGCCGACGCAGAGATGAATGGCTATGTTGTGTTCACCCTGAACCGCATGCAGGCCACCGAAGCCGGCGACGCCATAGTTGAAGCCTTCAAGCAGGGGAAAGTGGACACGAACATCATGAGGTTGAGCGATGTAAGTTTCCTGGAGCGGCTGGTAAGCTGAATCGCCGCGTCCTGCTTGGCCAATGAAGGTGAATGCGCCTGGTGTTTACGCATAACTTGGATGTCAAGTTGTTTCACGTATGATCTGCGCGCACCTCGAACCCTTCGAGTAACCGTTCAGGGGGTATCGCGACTAGCATCCCGAGTAGCGCGAAACAACGTTGAGCGCGTATCGAGGGGTGCGGGTTTGCGACGGTTCTTCGCACAAGCCGCACCCCCTTCGATGAACTCAGGACGGCGCCTGGACGCTCGAACTTGCGACGTCCTGAGCCTGTCGAAGGGAGGCTGAAACTTGTTTCAGGCCTGCCTGTGCGTGGGCAGACAGGTCTTAGGGGTTCGACTTTGCCTCTACTTGACGGGTGACTTACGGGTAAACACCAGGAATGCGCCCGTTGACGTTGAGTGGCACGCAGGGTATAATACCGACGTTCATCCTCTCAATCCGAGTATCGGTCGTATGAAGGTGGTGATGGTCATTGCATTGATCCTGGTTCACAAATTGACTTGATTTGAGCAACCCTTAGGAGGAGAATCATGAACAATCCATGGAAATTCTTGACCGCAATGGTCATCTTGACCACGCTCCTATCAGCTTTGGTAGGTTGTGGCGCGCAGCCCCCCGCCCAGCCTGTAGAGCCTGCGGCGGAGGCGACGGAAGCACCGGCGCCTGCCGCCGCGCCTACGGAAGAGGCCGCAGAAAAGGAAGTCGTACTGCACACTAACTTGGGGGCCGAGCCGGCATCGATCGATCCCAATCTGGCGCAGGATACCTTTGCCATCAACTCCCTCGAGGGCATGTTCCTGGGGCTGACCAATATCAACAACGTTACGGCGGAGATCGAGCCGGAATTGGCCACCCGCTGGGAAGTATCCGAAGACGGTCTGGTGTGGACTTTCTACATGCGCGACGATGTGACATGGACTGACGGCAACCCGGTGACGGCCCACGACATCGAATACAGCGTCAAGCGCGCCATTCGGCCGGAGACGGCTTCGCCTTACGCCTACGTGTTGTACATCATCAAGGAAGCCCAGGTCATTAACCAAACCGACGTGTCGTCCGACACCTACGACATTGATACGCTAGGCGTGAAGGCACTGGATGACTACACAGTTCAGTTTACGTTGGAAGCGCCGGCCTCCTACTTCTTGGCCATTTCCAGCCTGTGGACTTTGCGCCCCGTGCCTCAGTGGACCATCGAGGAATATGGGAAGGACTGGACCGAGCCTGGCAATGTCGTCTCCAACGGCCCCTACATGTTGAAGGAGTGGAAGTACGGCGAGCACCTCACCTTCGTCAAGAACCCCGACTACTACGCTGCTGACAACGTCCAAATCGACCGCGTCGAGGTAGACATCATCACCGACCAATTCACCGAGGTAGCGCTCTACGAGTCCGGTGAGCTGGATATCGCCGGGGATGGACCGGGAACGCTGCCGTCGGAAGAGATCGCTCGCATCAAGGCCGATCCGGTATTGAGCCAAGAGCTTCACGAGGGTCCGAGGGCTTCTACCACCTACGTCGGTTTCACTATGACCAAGCCACCTTTCGACGATCCGCTGGTACGCAAAGCCTTTTCGGCGGCCATTGATCGCGAGACCATGGTGCGCGACGTCGTGGGCTCCGGCGTGCCGGCCACCCAGTTCGCGCCTGTCGGCATTTTTGGGGCGCCTGACCCTGAAGTGGGCATAGAGACCGATCTGGAACAGGCCAAAGCATGGCTAGCTGAGGCAGGATACCCGAACGGAGAGGGCTTCCCCACCGTGACATACCGCTACTTCGCCAGTAGTCTGGAAGAGGCTCTAGGGGAAGCTCTGCAAGCCATGTGGAAAGAGACACTCAACGTCGACGTGAATCTGGAATCGCAGGAGTGGCCCGTGTTCATCGCCGGCATCAATCCCGAGACGCCGCTGGGGGAAATGCCAGAGATGTGGCGTTTGGGCTGGGGGGCCGACTATCCCGATGAGAACAACTGGGTCTACGAAGTGTTCCACTGCACCGCTAGTACCAACTACTCCCGCGCCGAGTGCACGGAAGCAGACGAGTCGGCGCAACAGGCCGCGCTGGAGACCGATTCCGAGAAGCGCAAAGAGCTCTACGAGCAAGTGGAAGCGTTGATGTTTGGCGAAGAAGTGCGTGCCGCACCGTACTACCATCGCGGCTACACGATCCTGGCCAAGCCATACGTCCAGCGCTCCTATCCTACCTTTGCGCCCGTCAATTGGGACACGTGGCGCGTCGAGAAGTAGAAACACGGAGGTAAGCGTTCAGGTGGTAACTCACGAAGCATCCTGAGTAGGCCGAAACGTAGTGGAGGCCGTATCGAAGGGTGCGGCCCATGCGAGGAACCGTTGCTAACCCGCACCCCTCGATACGCGCTCGACGCTGTTTCGCGCTACTCGGGATGCTAATCTTGATATCACCTGAACAGTTACACATGGAGAATTGGCTCGACACGTGATGGGTGAGACGCGGCTGTTTGGCGTTCGCGTCTCACCCGTCACATCTTTTGGGGGTAAAGCTCTGACAGATGCTTCGAGTAATCGTCCGCCGCCTGCTATGGTTTTTGCCGGTGTTCTGTCTCGTTACCGGCATCACTTTTGTCACGATGCACTCCCTGCCGGGCGGCCCCTTCGATAAAGAGAAAACGCCGCCGGCTCTGGTTGAGCAGATGGAGGCAGTTTTTGGCCTGGACCGTCCACTGCACGAGCAGTACCTCACCTGGCTCGGCAATGTGGTTCGTTTGCGGTTCGGTCCATCTCTGGCCTCGCGTGGGAGGCCGGTGGAGAGCTTCCTGTTGCCCGGTCTGTCGGTCTCGGCGCAACTCGGGATGTGGGCAATGCTATTTGGCCTGCTGATCGGCTTGCCGGCCGGCATTGTGGCCGCACTCGGGCATGGCACGTGGCTAGATCATGGCGCCACCTTTGTCGCTATTTTGGGTGTTTCCATCCCGGCCATCGTGTTGGGGCCATTGCTCTACTGGCTCTTTGGCCTGGAACTGGGGTGGCTACCGGTCGCCAAGTGGGCCGAGTTGAGTGACGGTATTGTGCCCTATTTCAAACACGCGCTCCTGCCCGCGATCACCCTGGGCGCCGGCATTTCGGCGATGCTCGCCCGCCTGACCCGGGCGAGCCTTCTACAAGTGCTACACGAGGACTACATCCGCGTGGCACACGCAAAAGGCCTCGCTCCGCGCGTCGTCACGACCCGTCACGCGTTGAGGAATGCTCTCATACCGGTTGTGACGTATCTGGGTCCACTGACTGCTGCAGTGCTCACAGGTTCGCTGGTCGTGGAGCAGATCTTCGCCATCCCGGGCATGGGACGCTACTTCGTGACGAGCATTTCCAGCCGCGACTACCCGACGGTCATGGCAGTCGTCGTCATCTATTCGGTCATCATCGTCGCGGCCAATCTAGGTGTGGATATCGTCTATGTCTTCCTCGACCCACGCAGACGCGACGCAAGCTGATTCCGCTCAATCCGATCTCGATCTCTCGTCCGCTCCCCGGCGAACACGCGGCCTGTGGCGCGATACTGCCCGGTATCTGCTGCATGACCCGCTGGTTGTCGCCTGTGTGCTGTATATCGCCACCTTGGTAGTGGTGTCCGTCTTCCCAGATACCATCGCGCCACTGAGCTACGAACAAACGAGCTTTCGAGATAAGCTGCTCTCCCCCGGATCAATAGCCACGTCAGAGAAGCTTGCAGGTCATCGCTTTTTGCTCGGCTCGGATCGCCTGGGCCGGGACATTCTGAGCCGGCTGGTCTACGGCACGCGTGTCTCCATCGCGGTGGCCTTCATTGGGTCGGCGGTCAGTTTCCTAATCGGCGTGGGCTACGGTCTGGTGTCCGGCTATTCAAGCGCCCGAATCGACAATCTGATGATGCGGCTGGTGGACGTGGTCTACGGATATCCCACGCTAATCCTGGTCATTCTGCTCCAAGTCTACCTCACCGGTATCTCGCAACAAGAAGCCGGCCAGACCACCGGACTCCAGCGCGTCGTCATCGGTTTGGACAATCGTACAGGGGGACTCTTCTTCGTGTTTGTGGCCGTCGGTGCGGTGAGTTGGCTCAACATGGCGCGATTAACGCGCGGCCAGGTCATGCACTTTCGAGACCAGGAATTCGTGCAGGCGGCCTACGCCGTTGGCGTTCCTGATCGGCTCATCTTATGGCGACACCTGCTGCCCAACGTGCTGGGCCCCTGCATTGTTGCCGGCACACTGGCCATTCCCACCTATATTTACACTGAAGCCTTTTTGAGCTTCATAGGTTTGGGTGTCCAGCCCCCCATGCCCAGTTGGGGAGGGATGATCAGCAAGGGGTATGGCGCTATGCGCTCAGCGCCCCACCTGATCTTTCCCCCTGCTCTGGCGCTTTTTCTGACTATGCTAGCCTTTAACTTTCTCGGTGATGCCGTCCGTGACGCCATGGACCCGCGTATTCGTCATCGTTAGCGGCATTGCGCCTCATCTCAGTTTCATCATCACCCAGGATGCTGAAACTTGTTTCAGGCTGAGCCACCTGGGCTGTAGTGAAGCGCTCTCAATTGCCGGCAACTCTCGCCATCACCACCGTGGCTCGGTCGGGAGACCAGCCACAGCAGCGAGCCGGCAACTCTCACTACTACCGCTGTGGCCGGTCCCACAGCGGGTGGCTCTCACCGCTGTGGCCGGTCTCCCGACCGAGCCACAGCAGCGAAATGCGACATTGTCAAACTACTCAACATCTTCAATGCGAATCACGTAGTCTTCCGCCAGCGCCTTGATAACCTTCTCCACCTCGGACTGGTATCTCTTGGAGAAGGTGAGGGTCAGGTTGTCTTTGTCCACCTCGGCGGGGCACCTGCGGTCCAACAGCGCCTTGCGGAACTGATTCAGCGATTTGCTGTTGGGGAAATGGAACCTGATGGTGGTTTCGCGCCTCAAGAGCATAGGCTCTTTCGGTTTGGGCTTAGGTTTGACGACCTCGGTTTTCTTGGGGAAGACGGTTCGGGCGCCCTCGGGGAGAGGATGCAGGGCGGAGCCGGCATGCTTGATCCGTAGCGGCACCAACGCCGCTTCCTCCAGCCGGGTGAACAGCGCCTCGGGCGAACGAACGATGCGCAGGTTGGGTGCGATACGTTCAACCGTGAACGGGTCGGCCGCCGGCAGGTCCTCATCTCCTTCTAACAGCGCAAAGTCCTGGTACAGCGTAAACTTCTCCGAATGCACCGTCCACTCTCTCAGCTCGCGGATCACGTTGCGGGGAACTTCCTGAGCACTCAACCGAGTCAACAGCGCAACGACATCGAGGTTCTCGTCTTTAGCCAGTTGAGCCGCCACCTTCTCTTTCTGAAGCTTCAGGACGGTCAAGATATCTTCGGAGATGAGTTCGGCTAACGGGGTCAAGCAATTGAGGACGTTAGCAGAATAGAACTGCGATTCCACGTACACCTCAAAATTCGGCTGCACCGTTACCTTCGGTTCCGGCACATCCCCCTGCACCACCTGCGGCAAGCGGCTGGTGATCCGGAACGCCTTCAGATGGTTGATGGGCGGATACACGCCCTCGTATGGCTCACTGTCGTAGGCGACCTCCACGTAATCCAGGACATGGGGGATGCTCTCCAGGAATCGTTCCACGTAGCGCCCTTCAACTCGCTCAAATGCATCTGGCGCGTCCTCCGGGATGTCTATCTCGCGCCCCCAAGCCCGCTCACTTTCGTGAAAATTGCCGTAACGGCCCTTCTCCCTATCCCACTTGCTCTTGTACTTGGGTTTTTCGGGTATGAGAAAGAAGCGGTGATTGGCTTTCAAGTACTGAACGAGCGAGGGTGTGCTGTACCAAGTCCCGACCTCGCACTCCTGCGGCAAGAGGTTCAGGAGAAAGCGCCTGACTTGGGGGAAGTCGAGCGTCGGTACAACGCCGGTCGCGGACCCCCAACTTGGAAACCCACGCAGCCGGCCCAGAATACCGGTCCGGTATAGCTCGCTGGCGCCCCCATCCTCCACATCCAGCAGCACCCTGAGCAGCCGGCGCTCCTGTTCGGCTAGTGATGCGTCGAGGAACTGCTGATAGTTTTCGGCGTTGAACTGGATATAGTTGTCGTGGAATGAGGGGGACCGACTGGTATAGCCGGCGTACTCCCCCTTCGTATCATAGCTTACAAAGCCCAACTTCAAGGCCAGTCCATCGACATAATCCACCCAATAGGAGGTCCCTGTTTCTTCAACTTCATCCTCCGCCTGAGGGTCCGACACCAGTTTCGCCAGCCGGCGGGAGTCGGCTTTGCTCAGATCGTTGGTCCGGACTAACCGTTTGACCTCACGTTCCTGGACATAGTCGATGAAGGTGTGCAGATCGCGGCGCAGGTCACACGGGTTGGGAAAGACACCCAAATCCGCGACATCAGTAGTGGTCAGTTCAGTCATTGGGTTGCACCGTTCGAATCACGTGGCCTGACTTGGCGACTGCCCTCTCGATGGCCGGCAGCAGTTGGCGCGGGAACACCATGAAGTCGTTGGACAGAAAGACAACTTCCTTGGCGTCTGGGAACGCGTTCTCGAGCTGAACCTTCAGGGCGACGTCATCCACCTGGGCAATCAACACGTCTTCGTGGACAATCTGTTTGCCCCACCTCTGTTCGACCGTTTCCAGGGCCTGGCGAAAGGCCGGCGCGTTATCCCGCAGCCACTGCGTGAGGGGTTGCTCGCGAAGGGACGCCGGCGCGTTCCCCAACTTGATCAGGTTGGGAGAAGCCAACAAATGCGGCCCCCCTTCGACTTGGTTCAGAGCTTGCACTGAGCCTGCCGAAGTGGCAGACCCCGAGCCCGCCACCTCCAAATCCGATATTTGAGCAAGTTGCTCCAGACGCTGATAGGGTACGGTCTCGAGGTTCACGCCCAAGGGGTGGCCGGCAGGGGCGTACAGATACTGCTTGGGATCTGGGCTGGAACCCGTCTCTGGGCCTTCCCCCAGCACGCCTTCTGCCGGCAACCGGTAGTAGGTGTCGCCGTCCGCCTCCTGCTTCGCCAGACTCCCCCACTCCCAGCCAGCAGCGCAGATTTCCTCGCCGCTCACGTGCACACCGCAGAAGATTCTCAGCGGCAGAGATAACTGACCGGGCCGAATCCACTCATTTTCCCCCAGTTGGCCCAAGATGTAAGTGGTGGCTTCGACGGGCGATACGATTTTGCCCCTCGCTCCGATGCGGTGAGGCCCCTCGAGGGATGGCGCGGCGGATTCCCAACACGCCCGCCGCCATTCCGAGAGGTAGCGGACCCGAAACGGCCGGTCCCCCATCCGCAATTCGCCGCCCACCAGATTCAGGCGGTATTGCTTATCTCTGACCGGGGAGGTGTGCTGGCCCTCAACAATCTCCATTAGCTTGCGCCGGACCACGTCGGGCCGGACGTCGCCCGGACCCTCAAACGTTGTGGTTCTCTTGATCAGAGGTGGGAGGCAGCGCTCGAACTGCCGGGGGAATCGGAAGCGCCGGCGCTCCATCTTGGTGTCGCCCGCCCACCCACCTGTCTCCGCGAAGAGCAGCACGCCTTTGCGGACCAGCGAGCGCCTGACTTTCTTGAACACATCTTTGTGGCGCTGGGTGAAGGTTCCGTAACGCGGCCGATCTTCATCGCCGTAGATGCGTACGAAAAGGGTAATGTCTACCGCTTCGCCCAGATATTTGAGCAGATGCAAGAGGACGACTTCCTCTTTGCTCAGGGCACCAATGGCAGCTTCCACGCCGATGTCGGAAAGAAAGAAGTTCTCCAGGAGGGCGCGCGTTGCGACTTCTTCGCGCGAAAACCCCCGGCTCTTGCGGATAGCGTTGACATCGGCATTGCTCAAAGCGTCGTGGCACATCCGGTGCAGCATTTGTGTGGCGTCCATAAACGGCTCCTGTTTCAAGAAATCAGTCAGGATAATACCATGGGGCGCCGCGAACGTCAACGGTAGCAGTTCTTCGCGGCCATCCAGACAATTGTAAGATAAGCGTTATGTGAGTGCGAGGCGGCAAAATCACGCCCTCGAACCCTTCGACAGGCCCCCTTCGACAAGCTCAGGACGTCGCTTCGATGAACTCAGGACGTCGCCTGGACGCTGCAACTTGTTGCAGGCAGGCCATGCAGGCGATAGGCCATGCAGGCGATAGGCCATGCGGGCGATAGGCCATGCAGGCGATAGGCCATGCAGGCGATAGGCCATCATGTAGCAGAA
>JAANWY010000398.1 GCA_018263655.1 Anaerolineales bacterium
AGCCACGGAGGCGAAGCCGGAGTGGCGTCCTGGCGTCCTGCGGTATCACGACGGCACTCCACTGCGTTCCGGACGGATGTGCGCATCCGCGCTCACTACGAACGGGCTTTGCGATTTACCGAGTTTCCGAGATGAAACCATGAGTGTCACCTACGCTGTACACGAACTAACCGCTGACGATAAAGCAGCCTGGGACGAGTTCGCGCTCAGCTCGCCCCGCGCATCACCCCATCACCTCCTGGGCTGGCGTCGAGCGATGATGGACACCTACGGTTACGACGCGCACTATCTGGTGGCCAGGTCAAACGGTGAGCTCGCCGGCATACTGCCCCTCGTCGAAATCAGGAGCCGGCTCATGGGCGATGCCTTGACCAGTCTGCCAGGCGGTGTCTGCGCCTCAGCGCCGGAAGCCTCGGCTGTCTTGGTGACGGCCGCCGAGCGTAGAGCGCGATCTTTGGGGGTCGACTACCTGGCGCTGCGCGACACCTTTGACCCAATCGCGCCCGGGTTGAAGACAGTCGATGAGCACGCTGTCTTCGTGCTGGATGTGCCTTCGGACCCAGAGGAGGTCCTGCCGGCTCTGCCTTCCAACATGCGGCGCTACGTGCGCCAGGGTCTCAAACGCGGTGCCGGCGCCACATCGGGCCAAGACGGGCTGATGGACTTCTACGCGATGTTCGCGCGGTTCTGTCGCGACGTGGGCACGCCGGTCTTCAGCGCCGAGTTCCTCCAGCGCGTGGCCGACGCGCTGGGCGAACGCTGGATGGTGGTGTGTGTGCGTCACGAGGACGCCGTCGTCGGTGGGGGATTCCAGATTTTGCTGGGCGACACGGTCTGGGGGCTGTGGGGCGGTTCCCTGCACGCGGCGCTCGACCTGCGCCCCAATCATCTGCTGGCCTGGGAATGTATGCGTTATGCTGCCGAGAACGGTTTCCGATACCTCAACACGGGTCGTAGTCAGGTCGGGTCTGGGCAGTACAGGTTCAAGCGCCAGTGGGGGGGCGAATCTCAGCCGCTGTATCAGCACTTCGCCCTGCTGCAGCGCGATACCGTCCCCGATGTCTTGAACGGTGCCGGCCCATCACGCGCCCAGCGTGCCTTCACGGACGTCTGGCGCCGGCTGCCGGTGCCGGTAGCCTCCACCATCGGCCCCAGACTGCGCCAACACATTCCGTTCGGATGAAGCTACCTCGACTCTCGCGCGACCGGCTCCTGCGCCTGATCGGGTTGGGCCTCTTTGGCTTCGTCCTATCGCGCATCGATCTCGGTCAGACCGCTCAACGTGTCGCCCACGCGCGGCCGGAATTCTTAGTTCTGGCTGGCTTGGCGACGGCACCTCTGTTCACCATTCGAGCGTGGCGGCTGCGCGTTATCCTGAGCGGTCTCGGGATCGGGCTGCCCTTCCGCCAGATCCTGACCCTGCGCATTGTGACCAGTGCCGCCGGCGACGCTACGCCTGGCCGGCTGGGCGAGTTCAGCGCAGTGGCGTACTTGACCAAAGCTGGCCACTCGGCGACCGACGCAACGCTGGGGCTCCTTGCTGATCGCATTCTGGACGCAGGCGTCTTCGCCCTCGTAGCTGTCTCGGCGCTGTCCAGCTTCGGAATAAAGATTGCAAATCTCGGATCTTGGCTGCCGAAGTCGCTGGTGCCGGTGTCGGCCGTCAGTTACTCGGCGATCCGCAAGCGTGCGCTGAGCGACCCGGCCTCGACAGTCTGCGTCGTCACCGGTGCTGTCGCGCTATCGCTTGCCTCGTTCGCGGTGCTCGTTTTCCGCGCTTACTGTCTGGCTTTGGCCCTCGGCATCCCGATCTCGTATTTCGACTTGGCCGGCGTCGTCGCTATCAGCACCTTCGTTCAGTTGCTGCCGATCTCCGTACTCGGCATTGGGAGCCGTGACATCAGCCTGCTCTACCTGTTCGGCCGGCTTGGCCTCTCAGCCGGCTCCGCCATCAGCCTGTCTTGGCTGGCTCTAGCGATGCTGATCCTGCAAATGGCCGTCGGTCTGGCGGTCTGGTGGCGCTACCCGCTCCGGCTCGGTGAACGGTATCACCGGGGCGATGAACGGTATCCAGTGATCAGTATTCAGTGATCAGCTTGACATTGTTAGATTGCGTCTCGCGATGGGCGAAGGTCTCCCGACCGAGCCCGTTTCGCCTCGGTCAGGAGACCTTCGGCGATCAAAAGACCGTCGCGGAGGCAAATCTAACAATGTCAAGGTAGTTACCCCTATTCTACATCATAACCCGATTTTATGCTATTTAGACGACAAGGGTTCTCCAGTTCAATGGTGGGCAACGGCGTGCGCAGCGTCCTCGGGTTCAATCAGATAACGTATGGCAAGGTACCAAGCCAACACCGCGCCGGCCACGATGCCCATGGCGGACAGCCACTCGATGCTGTTTGGGGAGTAGGTCTCCCCGGATGGCGTCGTCTGGGCAAAGAGCGTCGCATTGAAGCGGTTCATCAATACGCCAAAGAGGACCAAAATAGCGCCGCTTACCTGGCCGCGCCGGCTTCTACGCACTGCTGGGATGAGGAATAGCAGCGCGGGGAGCACTGCACCCAGTCCCAACTCCGCCCCCATCAGCCAACTCATGCGGTCGAAGGCCAGGAGAGCGGACAATTCACCCGCCTGCACGATGTCTCCCAGCTTCAAGCTGACGTACAACAGCGTAACGCCGGCCACGCCCCTGGCTAAGCCGCCCAGCAACTCCGAGTTCACGGCTTCCCTCCAGATGCGGCCCGCAGCCACGTAAGCGATCATGGCCAAACTCAGGCCGGCCATGACTGAAGAGAGGAAGAACAGTAGCGACAGGAGCGGCGAATACCACAGCGGGTGCAGCCGGTGTGGCATATTGAGGTAGAGGGTACCCAACGTTGATTGGTGCAACGACGACAGCGTAAGACCGGCTACCGAAATCGGTATGACGTAGCGGTGGATCAGCTCCACCGGCTTCTCCAAGCCGAAACGCTCCAGCACAAGCGGGCTGTTCTCGAGGAACAGTACTGTAGTGTAGAGCAGGACACACCAACAAATCTCGAAGAGCGGCGAGTGGACGTTCCAGTACAGGATAAAGTGGTGGAAGCGGTCCCAGCGCCCCAGATCCAGAAATAGAAAGAAGAGCACGGCGGCATATCCCAACAGGCCGGCCAAGACCGCCGGCACCATGACGGGCCGGTATTCCGCCCGCTGCAATAGGTACACAACCGAAGCCATGGTGAACGCGGAACCAGAGAAGGCGATCAAAGTGAAGTCAAAGCCGATCCAGACGCCCCAGGGGTACGCGTTCGAGAGAGCTGTCCCCTCCCCCAGGCCAACGATCAGCCGCCAGATGCCGGCCATGACACCGGTGAACGTCAGCAAGCTGAGTATGGCAATCCCAATCTGGGAGACTGTAATAGGTGCAGGTCTCGTTCGCTCCGGATATCTGGTGGTTACACTCATCGCTTCGTCCTCTCTTTCTTACCGGCTTCCACGCAGGCCCCGCTTTCTTCTCGACGCGTGCGGAGCCAGCACAGACCAGACGCCGCTGTCGCCACCGTCAGCGCGACCATGGGGGTCTGCTTCATCACGAACTCGGCCCTTCTCGGGATCGGTTGCGAGCCTAACTCGGGGAACCCCAAGTCCTCAAATCGAGCCGGCGACAAGTAGAGCATCGAGGTGCCGCCGGCTTCGTGCTCACCGTAGACGTGGTTCAAGTAGCGGTCAGGGTGAGTGTCCATGCGCGCCGCAGCTTCCCTCAGCAAGGCCCTGCGCTTACCGAACTTCAAAGCGCCGGTCGGGCAGTCGCTGACACAGGCTGGCTGTTGCCCCTCTTCCAGGCGATTGATGCAGAAGTCACACTTGGCGATCAGCCCCAGCGTTTCCTCCCATTGGAAGGCGGGAACGCCGAACGGACACGCGTACTGGCAATAACGGCAGCCGATGCACTTGCCGGCGTTGTAGGTCACTGGGCCCTCCGGCGTCTTGTGCAAGGCTCCGACGGTGCATGCCGACGCGCAGGCTGGGTGCACGCAGTGCATACATTGGCGCTTCACGTGCAATGGGCCATCGGCACCTTCCACGTTCTCGCGGACATCGACGTAGGTCAACGTGTCGGCGGAGAGACTCGTTTCGCCCCCGTCGGGCGGGGGGAACCCGTGCGCCGCCTTACAAGCCGCTTCGCAGGTTCTACAGCCGGTGCAGCGGGTCAGGTCGATCAGCACCCCGACTGCGTCCGGGGCTACCTCAGTCTCCGAAGCCTCAACCCGAGAGCCAGTCACGGATTCCAGCGTAAGGGCACCTGTTAGCGCTCCGACGCCCCTGAGGAAGTCGCGCCGAGAAAGCTGTCTTTCAGCTTTCTTGCTCATTGTCGCCCTCGCTCTAGAGCATAAAGTAAAACGAGCGTCGAAACCAGTCCGGCGAAGGAACCAGTCCCAAAGCCGAAGGCGCTTCCGAACAACGCCAGGCTCTGGTGCTTTTCAACCTGGCGTTCGAGGGACGCGTTCTCGGATTCCAGGACGCGCACCCGCTCGCGAGCGGCACGTATTGCTTCCCCCTCTCTATCCACGTAAAATTGCGGGCTCTCACGCTTGACCTGCTTGCTGTAAACGTCATGACCGGGACCGTGCGTCGCGTCTTCGTGGCAGCGGGCGCAGGTCTCCGATCCTACGTTGAAAGTATGACTGATGGCATCCAGGCCACCAATACCGCTTGCAACCGTATCGGCTCGCTTCTCCGGCATGTGACAAGTATTGCACGTCATGCTTGCACGCGCTTCCTCCTTGAACGGCAAGCTTTCCATCTGGTGTTCGTGGCAACTGTCACACAACGCTTGCTCTGGTTCAATGCGGATCGTCTGAGAGTGCGATTGGTGACAGGCAATGCACTCCGCGCTGTGTTTGCCATGGTCACTTTGCACCCACTCTTCCAGCGTCTTCTCGTGGCACTTACCACACGTCTCAGAGGAGACGGGCACAGCCATCGCTGTCAGCGGGTGCGCTTCGCCCATCGTCGTATGACAAGCCTGGCAGGTCACGCCCGCGGCCTCAGCGGTTCCCGTATCTGCGCTGTAACCGGTCACGTGACAGGTCAGGCAGTCACCGATCCGGTTCGCGCGCTCCCAGGTTTTTTGAAACGTCGGTGCACTGAAAGCAGACGAGTGCGTACTTGTCTGCCAAGCCTCATACTGCTCAGTGTGGCACTTGGCGCAGGTCGAGGGGTCCTGCACTGTCGTTTGTTCGGGTTGACCGGACTCGTTTGGTGGTTCGGCAAAAACTTGGACAGTGGAGCCGGCAAACAGGGTGGTTCCGAGTATGATGACCAAGATGGGGAGAAGATAAGCTCCGTTGCTGAAACGCTTCTTCGATGACATATTTTTCTTACCTATCGTTAATCACGTGCTACTTCTTGTGTGAATATCGGACAAGACAGACATGAAGCCGGGAGAGTCTTCTCAACTTTCATGCGTGCCAACCAGCATGGAAATCCTGGATGTTTGGACGCTGGACACGCTGCTCGCCGTGCCGGATCGCAATCTTCCAGCTCCCAGCACTTTTTCTGGAATTTAGCGGGTAGAATGTACGGAACACTTGATTCCGCTTCTGGAAGCTCTTGCAACGCAAATACTGGCTGCTGCGGCGTCGGTCGGATCGAGGGCCGAGCCGGCTGAGCCGGCCCAGGTCGCTCGGCCGGCTCGCGCTCATCTAAGGCCTCACGTGCTGCCTTAGCCTCAGCCTGCCAGCGTCTATCCAGACGGATCAATAAATAGCCTAAGCCGACCGTGATCGCGATTGGAATGACAAACCGCAGGAGAAACAGCCCGATAAGAACCAATATACCCGTCATGGCTTACCCCTTTCAACACTAGTCGTGCTCGGCAGAAACCCTTCACCAGTTAGATCAAGACAGCATCCCTTCGACAAGCTCAGGACGCCGCCTGAGTAGCGAAGCGCATCGAAGCGACGTCCTGAGCTTGACGAAGGGGGTGCGGCTCGAACCTAAGTACCGTACCATCCTGAACCCGCACCCTTCGATACGGTCTCCACTGCGTTCCGGCCTACCCCTCGTCAAGCTCGGGACGTCGCTCAGGATGCTAGCCGTGATCTCGACGCCAACTGGTGGCTCATTTATGCCGAGCACTACTAGTAGCTTTCACTCCAGCGCTCTTCAAGACAGTACAGCATCTTGCCACACAGTGCTGTGAGCGTCAAAGGCACTACAATTCGAAGAACAGTTATCAGGACCATGACAACAATTGCCAGTTCCATTTCTCCCTCCCATCCTGCCAGGACCGCCAGCTCTCCAGTGGCTGGTCTTCCTTACCTTCTGGCGTGACTACTCAGGCACTTCGTGCCTACACAAGAAGAGACCGGAAAAGATGGGGGTGTGGGGGGCGGCCGCCCCCACCGACCCCATTTTTCCGCATTTCTCAACTGTGAGGGTGGTAACCTGAGTAGTTGCCTTCTGGCAATAGTATAACATTTAGTATCGCCTGCGTCTATGGGGTATTGGGACCAATTTTGGATGAGGGAAAACCCCATGTGGCGCAGAAGGAGCTGAGAGACGTGAAGTGATGCAAGATTGCGTCGTCGCGGCCACAAACACACCCTAGGCGGGCATGGGGCGTTTACCCCATGCCCGCCTAGGATTTTTATTCGACCTGTTCCTCAACAGCGCCCCACGCTCACAGTGCTCTCTGATCTCCTCGGCCCTGTTGGTGAGGAACTAAATGGCGATCATTACCATTAGTGAGTATTTTGACTAGCTTGTAACCCAATCTTGACCCAGCTTGGACCTTGCTAGTCTATCATAAGAGTGTCAATCGACGCCTAATCCTCTTATTGAAGGAACGTAATCTGTGACTACTCAGGCACTTCGTGCCTACACAAGGAGTATGCGGAAAAATGGGGTCGGCGGGGGGCGGCCG